>JBBTPF010000209.1:0-5384 GCA_038066295.1 Candidatus Methylomirabilota bacterium
TCCCGCCCCGCGGCGCGCGGACCACGCGCGCCCAGATGGAGCCCAGCCGCACACGGGCAGCGGACGCGTGCCGCGTGGTCCCACGACCCCTGTCGCACGCGCCCGTCGGCCCCGCCGCGCGATCGTTGACCATGATTTCGGAGACGCGACACTAGGCGGCGTCGGCGAAGCCGGCCTGCGCGGCGGCGACGCCGGCGCCCGGCTCGCACTTCGCGCCGAGGTCGCGCAGCGTCAGCTCGAGCGCCGAGAGCGTCGGGAGCACGTAGAGCGGGCTCGCCGTGACGCCCATGGTCCCGATGCGGAGCGTCGTCGTCCGGATCTTGTCGAGGCCCGTGCCGATCAGGATGCCGTAGCGGTCGCGCATCTGTACCACGACCGCCGCGGTCTCGACGCCCTTCGGAGCCTTCACGCACGAGACCGTGTTCGAGAGGATCGAGGGGTCGGGGAACATCTCGAGCCCCATCGCCGCGAAGCCGCGGCGGAGCGCCGTCGCCGCGATCTCGTGACGGCGGAAGCGATGCGCCAGGCCTTCCTCGAGGATGAGCTGCACGGCGACACGCATCGCGTGGGTGAGGTGGGTCGGCATGGACACCGGCTGGCGGCGCGGCGCCCCGTCCGGCACCCGGCCGCCGCGCGACACGGGCACCCACCACTCCTTCCAGCGCAGGAGGTCGTACGCGAAGCTCCGCGCCGGCGTGCTCCGGCGCTCCATCGCCTGCCACGCGTTCGGGCTCACCGAGACGAGCGCCATGCCGAGTGGCGCGGCCAGGCACTTCTGCGAGCCGGTCATGTTGAGGTCCACGCCCCACTCGTCGGTGCGGACGTCGAGGCCGGCGATCGACGACACGGTGTCGAGCAGGAAGAGCGCGTTCACCGCGCGCGCGATCTTGCCCACCTCGGCGGCGGGGTAGGTCGTGCCCGTGGACGTCTCGTTGTGGACGAGCGTGATGGCCTTCGGACGGACGCGCTCCGCTTCCCTGGCGAGGCGATCGAGATCGAGCCGGCCGCCCCATTCGACGGGGAACTCGGTCCAGTCGGCGCCCACCCGATTCATGATCTCGCGCATCAGGATGCCGAACTGCCCGGCGCCGACGACCAGCACGCGGTCGCCCGGCTCGATGACGGAGAGGGCGCCCGCCTCGAGCGCGGTCCGCCCCGAGCCCGGCATCATGATGACCTCGCCCTTCGTCTGGAAGACCTCCCGCAGGGCGAGCGTCGTCGGCTCCAGCACCTGCTCGTCGAAGGTGCGGTCGTACTGGATCGACGGCGGCTGGTTCATCGCCTGGATGACCGGGAAGGGCAGCTCGGTGGGGCCGGGGATCATCAGCACGGGGCGCGTGTGGCACTGGGCCCAGTTGATCGTCAGGGACACGGTCATCTCCTGTTGTAGCGAGGTCCGCGAGGCCGGTACCACCGTGGGTGGCCTGAGAAAGGTGCGATCCGGCTCCGTACCCCCAAATCCTATCATTTTGATGGGCGGTTCATTCTCACGTGTGGGCGACGCCCTCGGGGCGCCGGTAGATGAAGTAGAGGTTGCGGGCGTAGACGAAGAGGCCCGCGCCCTGGCCGAGGATGAACACCGGGTCGAGCCGGTAGATCGCGTAGGCCAGCAGCGTCATGCCCCCGCCCACCGAGAAGAACCAGAAGCCGCGGGGAACGACGCTCTTCTTCGCGCGCTCGGAGGCGATCCACTGGACGAGGAAGCGCGCGGAGAAAAACGCCTGACCGAGCAGCCCGATCCCGAGCCACACCTGTTCCGTCGTCATTCTGGCAACCCCTTGCGCGGAGCGACCGGGCCGCGATCGGTGGACTGCGGCGGCGGGAGCTGCCGGCGCGGCCGGTTAGGACGCGCGGCCGAACATCGCGCGGAGCACGTTGTAGGCCCTCCGGATATCCTCCGGACGGCGCCGGCCCGACACGAGCGCGAAGATCTTCTCGGCCTCCTCGGACGGGACCGACGCCTGCTTGTCCCCGACATCGGTGAGGTCGCGCAGCGGGACTTCGAGCGCGACGGCCACGTGGTAGAGACTGTCGATCGAGATCGACTTCTCGCCGCGCTCGACCTCGCCGATGAACTTGCCGCTGAGGCTGGAGCGCTCGCCCAGGCGCTCCTGGCTCAGGAGGCGCTGCTTGCGGAGGGCGCGGAGTCGCTGTCCGAGGAACTTCCTGACGTGCTTGACGGCGCGCTCGGTCATGGGGATCGAGTCCTTTCTGAGTTCAGACTAGCCCGTTTTGGGCGCGGGATGCAACCCGCTTAAGCGGGTTCCGTTCCCCCCGTCATGATCGCCAGCACTCGAGCGCCGTCGCGGCTCGTCACCGTGTGGACGCACCCGGGCGGGCGGCGGGCGTAGTTGCCCTCGGTACACGTACCGAAATCGTCGGACACGCTGCCTTCGAGGACGAAGATCTGCTCGTCACCCAGGTGGCGGTGGCGCGGGATCGTGGCACCGGGGTCGTAGCGCATCAGGACCGCCTTCCGGTCGCCCTCGTCCCACAGGACCTTCCAGTGCACGCCCGGGCGGCGTTCCTGCCAGGGCCGGTCGGCCGCGTTCACGTAGAGGCTTCCCGGCGTGGCGCTCACGGCACCTCCACCTCGATCGCCGGGCCGTTCACGCGTGGCATCAGGGCCGCTCCCTGAGGGCCTGCTCGACGATGGAGCGGAGCTCCTCGAGCCGCGGGGCGCCTTCGATCCGCCGTCCCTTGACGAGCAGCGTCGGCGTGCGCATGATCCCGAGCGCCACCGCCTGTCGCACGTCCGCCTCCACGTCCGCCGCGAACCGCCGCTCGTCGAGGCACCGCGCGAACTCGCTCTTGTCGAGCCCGACCGCGCCCGCGTAGAGGAGCAGGTCGGCCCGCTCGAACGCCGGCTGCTCCGCGAACAGGAGACCGTGGTACTCCCAGTACTTGCCCTTGGCGCCGGCGCAGCGGGCCGCCTCGTGGGCGGGCCGCGCGAGCGCGTGGCCCGCGAGCGGCCGGTCCTTGAAGACGAGCCGGATCCGCCCCGCGTACTCTTTCATGATCTGCGCCAGCGACCGCTGGAGGCTCTGGCAGTAGGGTCACTGGTAGTCGGAGAATTCCACGATCGTCACCGGGGCGTCGGCCGGGCCCCTGGTCATGAACGGCGTGACCGTGAGCTGGACCTGCGCGGGGGCGTGGCCCGCGCCCGGGGCGAGCGCGAACGCGCACGCGAGGACGATGGTGTACACTCGCGGCGACCGGCGGATCGGGTTCGGAACGCGGCTCACCTGCCGAGGATACAACGGGGGGAGGAGTCATGGAAGACGCGATTCAATGGGTGTTCGGGACGTTCCCTTCCTGGTCGCACCTGGTCGTGAGGCTGATCCTGGGCGTCATCTTCTTCGCGCACGGCGCCCAGAAGGTCTTCGGCTGGTTCGGCGGCCGCGGCCTCGCGGAGACCATCGCGGGCTTCCGCCAGATGGGCATCCCGCCCGCCGCGACGGTGGCGGCGTCCTTCATCGAGTGCTTCGGCGGGCTCGCCCTGATCGTCGGGTTCCTGGTGCGCCCGGCGGCCCTCGGGCTGATCGTCGTGATGCTCGTCGCGATCTCCAAGGTGCACCCGCGCCACGGCTTCTTCCTCAACTGGTCCGTGGCGCCGGGCAAGGGGCACGGCTGGGAGTTCAACCTCGCGCTGATCGCGATGGCGCTCTCGCTCCTGATCGGCGGCGGAGGGATGCTGTCCGTGGACCGCCTGATCGCCCCCTGGGGGAACTAGGCCGCGCGGCCGCCTTCCTCGGTGAGGGCGGTGATCACGTACGTGCCGCTCTTCTGGTCGCGCTCGAGCTCGACGATCTTCTGCTTGGCCGCCTCCTCCAGGAGCTTGGAGAAGGTCGAGAAGCCGTAGTACGACTCGTTGAACGCCGGGTTCTTCCGGATCATCGTCTGCTTGACCATCGAGCCCCAGAGCGTCTCCTTGTTCTCGCGCTGGAGCGCCTGGATCGCGTCGATGAGCTGCGCCATCGCCTCGGCCTTCTTCTCGGGCAGCCCGCGCAGGAGGTTCGTCTTCTTCGTGTCGCGGATCAGGTCCTCGTAGAAGATGAACTCGTCGCAGTTGCCCACGAGCAGGTCCGATGACGACGATTTGACGCCGAGCCCGATGACGTAGCGGTCGTTCTCCCGGAGCTTCGAGACGAGCGGCGAGAAGTCGGAGTCGCCCGAGACGAGCGCGAACGTATCGATGTGCGTCTTGCCGTAGGCGAGGTCGAGCGCGTCCACGACCATCCGGATGTCGGCGGAGTTCTTGCCGCTGTAGCGGCTCTGCGGGACGTCGATCAGCTCGATGGCCCACTCGTGGAAGGGGCGCTTGTACTCGGTGAAGCGGTTCCAGTCCGCGTACGCCCGCCGGACGATGATCTTGCCTTTTTCCAGCAACCGCTCCAGAACCAGCTTGATCTCGAAGGCCTTGTACTGGGCTTCCTTCACCCCGCGGGCGATGTTCTCGAAGTCGATGAACAGCGCCAGCTTTCGTTCTCCATTCATCCGGATATCCTTTCGCGCGCCGAGCCGTGCCGGCCGAGGCCGTGCCCCACATCCATTATAGGGTCGCCCCCCGCCGTCTCCGACAAGCTTCTGGAGGCGGTGTAGAGTGGGCGGCGGTGGCCAAACTGCTCTGGGAGCTCTGGAGGTCTCGGATGAAGCAGGCTGATCCTGCCCTGGCGACCCGGGTGCCGCCGGGCCAGACGCTGACGGCGAAGTGGCCGGTGCTGACCTACGGCCTGACGCCGCGGTTCGACCCCAGGACCTGGACCTTCCGATGCTTCGGCCTGGTCGAGCGGGAGGTGTCCTGGACGTGGGAGGAGTTCCAGCGGCTCCCGCGCGTGACGCTCACCTCCGACATCCACTGCGTGACGCGCTGGTCGCGACTCGACAACGTGTGGGAGGGCGTCTCGATCCGGGAGATCGTGAGGCGCGTCGAGCCCCTCCCCGAGGCGACGTTCGTCATGCAGCATGCGGACCCCGACTACACGACCAACATCGCGCTCGAGGATCTCCTGCAGGACGACGTCGTCCTCGCGTTGAAGCACAACGGGCGCGACCTCGAGCCCGACCACGGCGGGCCGTTGCGGCTCGTCGTGCCCAGGCTCTACTTCTGGAAGAGCGCCAAGTGGCTCCGCGCCTTCGAGTTCCTCGACGTCAACCCGCCGGGGTTCTGGGAGCAGAACGGCTACCACATGAACGCCGACCCCTGGAAGGAGGAGCGCTACGCCGACCAGGAGACCCGCGCCATGCAGCAGATGCGCGCCGAAGCGGCGCGCAAGCTCCGCGACCGCTAGCCCGGATTATGCATGAACCATCCGTGGAGGCGGACGGTGGCCCGCGGAGCGCGGCCTCGGGAGGGGTCGCTCGACCACGCGGCACGCGTGCGC
>JBBTPF010000210.1:0-5761 GCA_038066295.1 Candidatus Methylomirabilota bacterium
GTCGATCGTGTGGACGTCCGCCGGAGACGGGCTGATGCTTTTTAACACAGTAGTATTAGTGGCGGAGGCCCGTCGCGTCGCCCCCGAGGGCGGCGGGTGAAGCTGCGGCCACGCGGCCAGCGCCGAAGCGGCCAGCACCCTGAGCGGCCAGCGCCCAAGGCGGGGATGACGTGGCCCCCGCGCCGTTGCCGTGGATAGCCGCCGGGGTAACACCCGGCCGGCGGGCTCAGCTAGGCCTTTCCCTCCAGCGCGCGCTTGAGCTGGTCCAGGTGGTTGTCGTCGTGCCAGGCCAGGATCGCCGCGTGGTCGGCGACCGTGGTCCGCGGGAAACCCTCCCGCATCCCGCCCCGCCCGAGGTCGGCCGGAGCGAGCCCGCGGAAGAGCGCGAGCGACTCCTCGCGCTTGCGGCGGAATGCCGCGAGCGCCTCGGCGACGTCGTTCCGGCGGTATTGCCGATCCTCGGCCCAGCGCTCCTGATCGGCCGCCGGGAAGGCCGGCTCGTCCAGCGTCACCGCCATCCAGACCCGGAGCATCAGGTACTCCTCGGCGTCGCGGAGATGACAGACGATCTCCTTCGCCGACCAGTTCTTCGCGTCGGGACGGTGCGACAGCGCGGCCTCACTCTGGCCGTCGATCGCCGCGGCGAGGTCGTCGGCCGCGCGCGCCATCCGGTCGAGGTTCTCGGCGACCGGGAGCGTCATCCGGTCCTCGATCGTCGGCAGCGCGGCGCTCCTCTCGGGCACGAGCTGGTAGAAGAGGCTCGACTCGCGCTTGTAGAACCCTTCCGTGTGGAAGGAGTCCGCGAGGCGGAGGCCCGTGTAGTCCACGTGATGGCCGACCTCGTGGAGCAGCGTGCGGAGGTACGTCCGGAACGCGACGACGCGCCTCTGCTTGGCCGTCCGCATCCAGAGCTGGATCGTGATCGGCTGGCCGCGCTCGTTCGTGTAGAGACCGTGGAGCTCGCCCCAGCGCGCGTGCGGCCGCGCGGCGAGCACCTCCACGCGCACGGGCGGCAGGCCCATCGCGTCGCTGAGTGCCCGCACGAGCGCCGCGCTCGCCTGCTGGGTCGCGTCGCGATCCTCCGACTTGAGGGCGGCCTCGAGTGCCGCGACGAGGGGATGGAGCCCCATGGGCCGTTCGAGGCGGACCTCGGCGATCGCGTCGCTCTTGCGGTAGACCGCCTGCTGGGCGCGAGTGAGCCGCGCGTAATACGCGAACGGCACGACGTTATATGCCGCTGAAGCGGGGCTTGCGCTTCTCGAGGAACGCCTTCGCGCCCTCGATCCGGTCTTCCGTCGTGCGCAGCAGCGTCGCCAGGTCGTTCTCGATCGTGAGCCCGTCGGCGAGCGGCAGCTCGAGCCCCTTCACGACCGCCTCCTTCGCGTAGCGGAGCGCCACCGGCGCCTTTGCCGCGAGCGTCGTGGCCAGCTCGCGCGCGGCGCTTTGCACCTCCGCGGCCGGCACGACGCGCTCGACGAGGCCGATCCGCAGCGCCTCGTGCGCGTCGATGCGCGCGCCGGTCAGGATCATGTGGAGCGCCCGGCCGCGCCCGACCAGACGCGGGAGCCGCTGCGTGCCGCCGCCGCCGGGGATGATCGCCAGGTCGATCTCGGTGAGGCCGAGCCGGGCGTCCTCGCCCGCGATCCGGAGATCGCACGTTAGCGCCAGCTCGAGGCCGCCGCCGAACGCGTACCCGCGGATCGCCGCGATGAGCGGCTGGGGGCAGCGGTCCATCACCTCCCGGAAGTCGACCCGCTTCCGGTGCTCCCGGAAGCGCGTGGGCACCTGGGGCGCGACGAACTCCCGGATGTCGGCTCCGGCCGAGAACGCGCGCTCGCCGGCGCCCGTGACGACGATCACGCGCGCGTCGTCGTTCGTCACCAGCTCGCCGAAGCACTGCACCAGCTCCCGGCGCATCCGGTCGTTCATCGCATTGTGGACGTCGGGACGGTTCAGCGTGACCGTGGCGACGCCGTCCGCGAGGTCGTAGAGGAGGGTGTCGTAGCTCATGTCAGCTCCTCCCGAACCGCTGGCGCGCGGCACGCGCCGCCTCGAAGCCCGCGGTGAGCTGGCTCTGGTCGGCGTCGGCGAACGACGTGGCGCGGTGGAGCGCCCCGGCCGTGGCGTTGATCGCCTCCTTCATGAGCCGGACGGTCACCGCCGGCATCTCGGCGGTCCGGCGCGCCATCGCGAGCGCCACGTCCACCGTCCTGCCGTCGTCGGCCAGCTCGTCCACGAGGCCCCAGGCGAGCGCCGTGGCCGCGTCCAGCTTCTCGCACATGAGCGTGACGCGCTTGGCGCGGGCCGGCCCGACGAGCGTGACGAGGCGGGGCAGGGCGCCCCACTGGAGGTTCAGGCCGATCTTGACCTCCGGGACGTAGAGGTAGGCGCGCCGCCCGAGCACGCGCCAGTCGCACGCCAGCGCGATCGCGCAGCCCGCGCCGACCACCATGCGCTCCATCGCCGCGATGGTGATCTGCGGCATCTCCTCCCACGCCCGGCAGAGCCGCACGCCCGCGTAGAAGCGCCGGCGGCGCTCGAGGTCGGTCTTCTCCGCGAGCTGCCAGGAGGCGGCGTCCTTCAGGTCGGCGCCGGCCGAGAACGCCTCCCGGGCTCCCGCCAGCACGACGTAGTGCGTCTCCAGATCGTCGTAGAAGCTCATCGCCGCGTCGGTCAGCTCGCGCACGAGCTGCTGGTTGAAGGCGTTGAGGTTCTCCTTGCGGTCGAAGCGGACGACGGCGACCGGCGCCTGCTTCTCGATCGTCACGTAGCTCATCTCGACGGTCCTTTCACGACGCCGCGCTTCCGGAGCTCGGCGATCCCGACGTCCGTGTAGCCCAGCTCCCCGAGCACCGCGTCGGTGTGCTGGCCGAGCGCCGGCGGCGGGCCGGGATCGAGCGTCGGCGTCTCGGAGAAGAGGAGCGGCTGGCCCATCATGGTGAGGCGGCCGACGTCCGGGTGGTCGTACTCGCGGATCATGTCGTGGTGACGCACCGCCGGGTCGGCCATGAACTCGGGGACCGTCTGGACCGGCGCCGCCGGGATGTCGTTCGCCGCCAGCACCTCGAGCCAGTGGCTGCGAGGCTTCGATTTGAACGTGGCCTCCATGAGCGGCAGGAGCGCCTGGTTGTTCTCGAGACGCAGGAGCCACGAGGCGAAGCGCGGATCGGCGGCGAGGTGCTCGATGTCGAGCGCCGTGCAGAGCTTCGCCCAGAAGGCCTGGTTGCCGACCGCGAGGAAGAACCACTGGCCGTCGCCGGCCTGGTAGAGGCGGTACGTCGGGTTGTCGCGGATGATCGAGGGCTTCGATGGGTACTGCAGCACGGTGCCGGACTGCAGCGCGAACGCCGCGCGCAGGAGCGACGTCTCGACGCGCTGGCCGCGCCCCGTGCGCTCGCGCGTCAGGAGGGCGGCGAGGATCGCCTGGGTGGCGAGGGCGGCCGCGTAGTAGTCGGTGACGGGGATGCGGAGGTACTGCGGCGGCCCGCCGAACCCCTGCAGCGTCATCACGCCGGACATCGCCTGGAAGAGCGGGTCGAAGCCGGGGCGATCGGCGCCGGGACCGCTCGAGCCGAACGCGGTCACCGAGGAATACACCAGTCGTGGATTGAGAGCGCTGAGCCTTGCCCAGCCGACGCCGAGGCGGTCGGCGACGCCCGGGCGCATGTTCTCCATGAAGACGTCCGCGCGCCCCGCCAGCCGCTCGACGATGTCGCGCCCCTCGGCCGTTTTGAGGTCCACGGCGAGCGAGCGCTTGCCGCGGTTCCAGCCGAAGAAGCCGGGCAGCTCGCGGAAGGAGTCGCCCTCGAGGGACTCGACCTTGACGACGTCCGCGCCCATGTCGGCGAGCTGCATCGCGGCGTAGGAGCCGGCGATGTAGCTCGCGCAATCGACGACGCGGATCCCGTCGAGCGGGGGCGGGGCGGTCACGGGCGCGGCGTGGCTGCCGGGCCGGTCATCCCGCGACGGCGCGCACGATCAGCTCGCGATGGTAGTCGCCGTCGCCGTAGAGCGGCTCGAGCGCCTTCGCCCGCTTGAAGTACAGGTGCAGGTCGTACTCCCAGGTGAAGCCGATGCCGCCGTGGACCTGGATCGCCTCGCCGCACACCTTGCGCGCGGCGTCGCCGACGTACGCCTTCGCCACCGAAGCGGCGAGCGCGGCGTCCTCGGCCTTCGCGTCGAGGGCCCACGCGGCGTAGTAGACGGCCGAGTGGGAGTTCTCCACCTCGAGCAGCATGTCGGCGCACTTGTGGCGGATCGCCTGGAAGGAGCCGATCGGCTGGCCGAACTGCTCGCGCACCTTCGCGTACTCGACCGCCATGTCGAGGCAGCGGCGCGCGGCGCCGAGCATCTCGGCGGCCGCGCCGACGGCGCCGCGGCGGAGGAGCTCGGCGAGGAGCGGTCCCGCCTGGCCGGGGGCGCCGAGCACGGCGTCCGCGGCGACCGGCACCGTGTCCAGGGTCACGGTCACGAGACGCGTCGCGAGGTCCATCACCTGGGCGGGCTCGAGCGTGAGGCCCGCCGCTGATGGGTCCACGAGGAAGAGCGTCGGCCCCTCCGGCGCTCGCGCGGGCACGACGAGCACGTTGGCCACGTGGGCCCACGGGACGAACTGCTTCCTGCCGGTGAGGGACCAGCCGGCGCCTTTGGGGCTGGCGCGCGCGGTCATCGCCTCGGGGTTCCAGTCGAGCTCGGCGTCGAGGAAGGCGATGGTCGCGCGCGCGTCGCCGGTCGCGACCGCGGGGAGCCAGCGCTTCTTCTGCGCGTCGCTGCCGGCCTGCTCGATCGCCGTGGCGGCGAGGACGGTCGGCCAGTACGGCCCGGGGCAGGCGGCGCGGCCCAGCTCCTCGAGGAGGATCGCGGTCTCGACCATGCCCAGCGCGCTGCCGCCGAGGGCCTCGGGCAGGGCGAGCCCGAGCCAGCCGAGCTGGGCCATCTCCTTCCACACCGTGTCGCTCTCGCCGCGCGGGTCGTCCCAGAGGAGGCGCACGGTGGCGGGCTTCATGTGCTCGTCGAGGAACGCGCGCGCCGAATTTCTCAGTAATAGCTGGTCGGGGCTGAACGAGAAATCCATGGCGTCAGACCTTCAGGCGGTCGGCGCGCACTTCCTTCGGCAGGCCGAGCACGCGCTCTCCGATGATGTTCTTCTGGATCTCGGACGAGCCCGAGTAGATCGTCCCCGCGCGCGACCAGAGAAACGCGGTCGCCCAGGTGCCGGGCTCGCCCGAGGAGGTGTCCACCTCCTCGAACTCCTCGCGCGCGGAGACGAGCTGGCCGAAGGGCCCGAGGATCTCGAGCGCCAGCTCGTAGTAACGCTTCTCGAACTCGGTGTGCGAGAGCTTGGTGATGGATGACGCCGCGCCCGGCGAGTCGCTCTTCTGGAGCGCCGAGAGGACGCGCAGCCCCGCGTAGCGCTGGACCTCGAGGTCGGCGTAGATCCGCCCCAGCTTGGCGCGGACGACCGGATCGTCGACGAGCGGCCGCCCGCCGCGCCTGAGCTCCTTCGCGGCCCGGACGAGCTGGGTGAAGGCGATCGCGTAGCGCGTGACGCGCCCGAGCGAGTTGGCGCCGCGCTCCCAGCCCAGCGTGGTCTGCGCGATCGCCCAGCCCTGGTTGAGGTTGCCGATGAGGTCCCGCTTCTCGGCGCGGGCGTTGGTCATGAAGACCTCCGAGAAGAGCGAGGAGCCGGTGATCTGCCTGAGCGGGCGCACCTCGACGCCGGGCTGGCGCATGTCGAGGAGGAAGCACGAGATGCCCTTGT
>JBBTPF010000211.1:0-6690 GCA_038066295.1 Candidatus Methylomirabilota bacterium
CGTTCTTGTACCAGGTCGCGATGATCCCGGACTCGATGTCGAAGAGCGTGTCCCCGACGATGGGCCGGTTGGAGGGCATGGCGAGCCTGGCGATCGTGCGCACGTACTGGGACAGCTTGGTGAGGCGCTCGGTCTTGATGCCCGTGTCCACCCCGTACATGGTGAGCAGGGCCAGCAGCGTATCCTCCGTGGGCGCGTTGCCGGCTCGCTCCCCGATGCCGGAGATCGTGGAGTGGATCACCTCGGCCCCCTCCGTCACCGCGATCACCGTGTTGGCCACGCCCATGCCGAAGTCCATGTGGAAGTGGGTTTCGAGCGGCTTCTTGATCCGCTCGCGGGTGTGGCGCACGAAGTACCGGACCGCGTGCGGCGACAGCACGCCGAAGGTGTCCACCAGGGCCAGGGCGTCCATGTGCCCCTGGGTGGCCACCTGCTCGATGATCTTCAGGTACCAGCTCATCTCGGCCCGCGAGGCGTCGATGGGGAAGAACACGACGTAGAGGCCCTGCGACTTGGCGTACTGCGTGGCCTCGATGCTGGTCTCGACGGCCTGGTCGAGGGTCCACTTGTAGGCGTACTGGATGATGTGCTCGCTGGCGGGCACCTCCATGACGATGCCCTTCACCCCGCAGTCCACCGACCGCTTCACGTCCTCCTTCATGCAGCGGGAGAACGCGAAGATCTCCGCCGGCAGGTTCCGCTTCACCATCTCCTTGATGGCCTTGGCGTCTGCCGGGGAGACGGCCGGCATGCCGGCCTCGATCCTGTGCACCCCCGCCTCGGCCAGCATGGTGGCCAGGCGCACCTTCTCGGCCGGGGTGAACTCCACGCCGGCCTGCTGCTCGCCGTCCCGCAGGGACACGTCATGAAACTTCACCCGCTTGGGGAACTCAGTCCCGTGCATCACCTCGTCGAGGTAGTTCCAGGGGCTCACGAACCACTTGTCGGTGTGCCACGGGGTCATGCTCGCGTTCGCCATGCTCGGTCCTCCTTGCCGCGTTCTCTGTTCGACGACGCTCGGTCCGATGCCACCACGGGGTTCCGGAGCACGCCACCACGGGGACCGTTCGTGAATCATGCGCGCTAGGCCCCGTACTTGGTCAAGCGGAGGGCGTTGGCCATCACGAGCGGCATGAGGTGCTGCGCCGGGAAGACGCCGAGGGAGCCTCCGGCGCACGCCCGCTCGGTAAACGCCGTCACCGGGTCGGCGCCGCAGTAGCGGCTCCAGAGCAGGACCGGCACCGGCTGCCAGCCGTGGCTGGCGAGCACCGACGGGGTGGCGTGATCGCCCGTGACGACCAGCACGTCCGGGTTCAGGGCGCGGATCGCGGGGACGAAGCCGTCCAGGCGCTCGAGCGCCGCCACCTTCGCGTCGAAGTTGCCGTCCTCGCCCGCCTTGTCCGTGTCCTTGTAGTGGAGAAAGAAGAAGTCGCAGGCGCTCCAGTGCTCCCTGAGCGTCGCGATCTCGTCGTCGAACGCCCCGCCCGTCTTCAGCACCTCCATCCCGACCAGCCTGGCGAGGCCGCGGTACATCGGGTAGGCGGCGATCGCCGCCGCCCGGAGGCCGAAGACCTCGGGGAAGCGCGGAAGTCGGGGGAGCTGATCGAAGCCGCGGAGCAGCACCATGTTCGCGGGCGTCGAGTCGGCCAGCCGCCGGCGCGCCTCGGCGACGAACGCGTTCACCCGCTGGGCGGTCGCCTTCGCCCTGGCCTCGAGCGGCTTCACGGTGAGGGGCGGCGTGCCGAGCGCCTGGGGGTCGGTCTCCGAGAGCCTGCCCGAGAGCCCGCCGGCCTTGCCCCTGGCCCGGAGCACGAGGACGAAGCGGTGCTCCTTCACGGGCTCGACGTAGAGGTCGACGCCCGGCAGGCGGATCCCGCGCAGCCGCTCGGTGAGGCGCACGCACACGTCGGTCGCGATGCGCCCGGCGCGCCGGTCGGTGATCCGGCCCATGCCGTCCACCGTGCAGAAGTTGCCGCGCGCCGCGACGTCGCCTGCGCGCAGGTCGAACTCGATGCCGAGCGCTTCGAGGACGCCCCGCCCAACCAGGTAGCGGAGGGGGTCGTAGCCGAAGAGCCCGAGGTGGCCGGGGCCGCTGCCCGGCGTGATGCCGGGCGCGACGTGACGGAGGAGTCCGCACGCCGACTCGGCCGCGAGCGCCGAGAGGTTGGGGAGGCGCGCCGTTTCGAGCTCGGAGCGGCCGGTTTCCGGGCGGGGCAGACCCCCCAGCCCGTCGAGCGAGAGCACGACGATCTTCGTCGTGTTCGGGACGACGAGCGGCGCGATCAGGTCGAGCATGCGCCCGCCCCGCTCACGCGTCCTTGGAGAAGCGGACGAGCTTCATCGGTGACGGCCTCCCGAGAGAGAAACGGTAGCCAAGTATAGCCGTTCCAGGTTCTCGGTGCCCCGGGGCCTATGCGATATACTGGTTGCTCCCGAGGAGCCATCCGGGACCAGGAGGTCAGTGATGAAGATCGTCGTTCGATCCATCGCGCTCGCCGTCGTGCTCTCGCTCGCCTTCTCCGGCCCGCTCGCGACCCTCGCCACCGCCCAGCAGCCGTCGCCGCCGCAGCCGGATCTCATGAAGGAGGCGCTGAAGACGAGCGCCGGCCCGACGGAGTCCTCCACGGGGTACGAGGTCGGTGCCGGCCTCGCGAACGTCTTCTTCGTGCCCGGCAAGTTCATCGTGTGCGGCGCGGGCATCGCCCTGAGCGGAGCGCTCCTCGCCGCCACGTTCGGCACCGCCTACAAGGCGGCGGCCGCGGTCGGCAAGGAAGGGTGCGGCGGCAAGTGGGCGCTGACAGCCGAGGACCTCAGGCCGACGGCGGAAGTCGGGGAATCGGAGAAGCTGCTCAAGTACTAGGCGCCTGCTGACGCGCGCGCCGCGCTGGACCCTCGTCCTCCTCTTCGCCGCGCTGCTGGCGGCGTTCGCCGCCGGCATCTGGGGCACGATCCTCCGCCCGCCCGCCTACGAGGTCCGCGGCACCGTGCTCGCGCGCCCGGCCGCGAACCTGCTCCTCGTGCGCCACGAGGCGGTCGAGGCCCTCGGCATGGGCCGGATGGAGATGATGGCGGTGCTCGGTGAGGCCGCGCTGCTCGATGCGGCGGACCCGAAGCCCGGCGACCGCGTGCGGCTCGCCGTCCGCCGGAAGGACGACGAGATCGTCCTGATCAGGATCGAACAGCTCCGCTGAGTCAGCGCGCGCGGGCGAGCGCGCGCATGTACGCCACGAGCCGCTGGATGTCCTCGTCCTTCAGCGCGGCGCCGAACGCCGGCATGCCCGGGCGGCCGATCGGCGAGCCACCATCCTTGATGACGTCGAAGAGGTACTGGTCCGTCTGCCGGCTGGCCGTGGCCCTGTCGGTGAGGTCGCCGGGACGGATCAGGAAGAGCGCGGCGCGCCAGGAGCCTCGACCGTCGGCGCCGTGGCACTCGGCGCAGAGCGCGGCCCAGAGGCGTTCGGCGCGTGGGGCGCCGGGACGCGGCCTGGGCGCTTCGAGGAGCCACGCGACGCCCCCGGCGAGGACGCCGATCGCCGCGATGGCGAGCACCAACACCAGCACGGGCCGGCGCATGGCGGCGAGAATAGCACGTACCTTCGGCGTCCCTGGCAGCGCGGGAAGGCTCCCCCACGGGCACGCCCCGGGGGGCCAGGAAGCACCTTGACAGGCTACGCAGCACTGTCTAGACTCACGCCACTCTTCGGCGCCGCGAAGCTCTTACAGGCCGCCCCATAGGAGGGACGCTTATGCGCAGGTTGATTTCCCTGAGATCCGCAATCGCCCTCGCCGTCGCCCTGGCGCTCCTCGCCTTCCTCGCCGGCTCGTACAGCGCGCCCACGCCGGCCACGGCCCAGGCGCCGATCAAGTGGAAGCTGCAGAGCGCCTGGCCACCGACCTCGATCGTCCAGGACGCCGCCAAGCTCCTGGTGGAGATGATCGAGAAGAATGCCGGCGGGCGGCTCAAGATCGAGTTGCTGCCCGCGGGCGCCATCGTTCCGGCCTTCGAGATCCAGGACGCCGTGAACCGGGGCGTGCTGGATGCGGGCCACACCACCCCCGGCTACATCATCGGGAAACTGCAGGCGTTCATCCCCCTGACCCACGGCCCCCTCTACGGGATGGACTTCATCGACTACTTCGGCTGGTACTGGGAGGGGGGCGGGCACGAGCTGCTCCAGGAGGCGTACCAGAAGCACTTGAAGATGAACGTGGTCAGCATCCAGGTCCACCCTGAAGGGCCCCAGGCGATGGGGTGGTTCAAGAAGGAGATCAAGACGTTCGCGGACGTCAAGGGGCTGAAGTACCGGATCTACGGCATCGGCGCGGAGACCTACGGCAAGCTGGGCATCAGCGCCGTGACCATCCCCGGCGGCGAGATCGTCCCGGCCCTGGAGCGGGGGGTGATCGACGGCGCCGAGTGGATCAACTGCTACGACGACAAGATCCTGGGCCTCGACAAGGTGGCCAAGTTCCACTACGCCCCGGGGATGCACGAGCCGGTGACGGTGGGCGAGCTCATCATCAACAAGACGAAGTGGGACGCCCTGCCGGCGGACCTGAAAGAGATCATCAAGACCTCCGCCCAGGCCGCGTACTGGGTCCACTTCGTCCGGTTCCAGGAAAAGACGGCGAAGGCGTGCGCGGAGCTGATCGCTCAGGGCATCAAGATCATCAAGACCAGCGACGAGCTCAACAACCGGTTCCTCAAGACGTACGACGAGATCCAGAACGGGTACGCGTCCAAGGACCCCTTCTACAAGAAGGTGGTGGACTCCCAGACGAAGTACGCCGGCCTGCTCGTCCCCTACCGGCTCTCCTACTGGCCGCCTTACAACTTCATCGGTGAGCACTACTGGAAAGAGAAGATCTGGCTGAAGAAGTAAGCGGCTCGGCGACCTGAAGGGCGCCGCCCGAGCAGGGCGGGCCCTTCGGGACCGTCGCCGAGCGCGGGAATGGGGCCGGCGCACCGCCGGCTCCGTCACCCACTCGGGCATCATCGGCGCGCGTCCCGCCAGCAGTTCGGACGTATGTGCTTCGCCCAGCTCGGGGCCCGAGCTCCGAGGGACAGGAGGAGAGTGTCTTGGCGACCCCTGCTCGCGGTGAGGTGAGGGAGGACGGACCCCCACCGGCGCTGGTGCGGTTGGTGCGGGTGATCGACACCATCTCGGAGCGGTCGGGCTGGATCTTCTGCTGGCTGATCATCCCGCTGATGCTCGGGACCACCTACGAGGTCATCGCCCGCTACGCGTTCAACGCCCCCACCGTCTGGGCCTACGACACCAGCTACATGCTGTACGGCAGCCACTTCATGCTGGGCGCGGCCTACACCCTCCTCAAGGGTGGCCACATCCGCACCGACATCTTCTACGAGAAATGGTCGCCCCGCACCAAGGGGCTGGTCGACGCCCTGCTCTACCTCCTCCTCTTCTTTCCCGGGATGATCTTCTTCTTCTGGATGGGAGGCCAGGAGGGCTGGCACTCCTTGCAGATCGGCGAGCGCTCGGACGCCAGCCCCTGGCGCCCGATCGTCTATCCCTTGAAGCTCGTCATCCCGGTCACGGCGCTGCTCATCCTCGTCCAGGGCGTCTCCGAGCTCATCAAGAGCGCCCACCTGGCACTCAGGGGACGGCCGCTGTGAGCCCCGAATACCTCGGCCTCCTCCTCCTGGCGGCGCTCCTGACCGGCATCTTCGTCGGCTTCCCCATCGCCTTCACGCTCATCATCCTCAGCCTCGTGTTCGGCTACATCGGGTTCGGGGAGACCGTCTTCTACCTGATGGTCTTTCAGACCATCGGGCTCATGAAGGAGGAGACCCTGGCCGCCGTACCCCTGTTCATCTTCATGGGCCACATCCTGGAGCAGGCCGGGCTCATGGAGCGATTGTTCAACGCCTTCCGGCTCATCCTGGCCCCCGTGCGCGGCTCGCTCTACCTGGGGGTTCTCCTCACCGCCACCATCTTCGCCACCGCCACCGGGATCATCGGCGCCTCGGTGACGGTGATGGGGCTGATGGCCGGGCCGGCCATGATCAAGGCCCGCTACGACCCCAAGCTCTCGGCCGGGGCCATCGCCGCCGGGGGGACCCTGGGGATCCTGATCCCACCGAGCGTGATGCTGGTCGTCATGGGCCCGATCGTCGGCGTCTCCATCGTCCAGCTCTTCGCCGCCGCCATCGTTCCCGGGGTGATGCTGGCGGGCCTCTACATCGGCTACACGATGATCCGGAGCTTTATCAATCCGAGCCTGGGGCCGCCGCTGCCCATGGAGGAGCGGGCGACCTCCTACCGCCAGATCGTGCGCGAGTTGTTTGCCGGCATCGTCCCGTTGGCCGCCATCATCTTTGCCGCGCTGGGCAGCATCATCGCGGGCCTGGCCACCCCGACCGAGGCGGCCGCCCTGGGCGCGGCGGGGGCCACCGCGCTGACCCTCTGCTACGGGCGGCTGAACTACGCGGTCCTGCGGGATGCCGCCCTCAAGACGCTCCAGACCTCAAGCCTGGTCCTGTTCCTCGCCGTGGCCTCCAACATCTACGGGGCCGTGTTCACCCGCCTGGGCACCAGCACGATGATCGCCAACGCGTTGGTCGCGCTCCCGGTGTCCCCGATGGTCCTGCTGGCCCTCCTGATGGGCATCATCTTCCTGCTGGGGGGGCCGCTGGAGTGGCCGGCGATCATCTTCATCTTCCTGCCG
>JBBTPF010000212.1:0-1026 GCA_038066295.1 Candidatus Methylomirabilota bacterium
TCCTGGTCCTATGCAGGGTTGCGGTGGTTTCATGGGCCGGCGACCGCGGTGATGACGTTCGGTGTCCTGCCGACGGAAGTCGCGGAGCTGATGGAGCACGGCGCGGAGGTCGCGCGAGCGCGCGGGATGCGGTCGGCGTGGACCGCGCACGCGGGCGTCGGCGTCGTCGGCGCGGCGCTCGTCTCCGACCGCGAGCCTCAGGAGCCCGGGCCGGTCGCCGCCGTGGTGAGCGAGTGGCGGCAGATGGCGCGGACGGGCGGCGGCCACGCGACGCTCGAGTGGGCGCCGCTCGCGGTGAAGGCGCAGGTCCCCGTCTGGGACGACCCGGGCGCCGCGGGCCGGATCATGCAGCGCATCAAGGCCCAGCTCGACCCGAACAACCTCCTGAACCCCGGCCGCTTCGTCGCCGGCATCTAGCGAGACCGGCGCATGGCCCACATCGTCCACGAACCCGCGCAGGCGAGCCCCGCCGCGCTCGCCCTCCACGGCCTCTCCGTGGAGGGCGTGAACCAGTGCGTCCACTGCGGGCTCTGCCTCGCCTACTGCCCGACCTTCGCCGAGATGGGGACGGAGATGGACTCGCCGCGCGGGCGGATCTTCCTGATCAAGGCGCTCGCGGAGGGGCGGATGGCGCTCACCGACTCGACGGCGCGCCACCTCTCGCTCTGCCTCGACTGCCGCGCCTGCGAGACGGTGTGCCCAGCCGGCGTGCCGTACGGCCGGCTGATCGAGGTGGCGAAGGCCGCGATCGAGCGCGAGCGCCCGGGGTCGCTCGGCCGGCGCCTCTTCCGGTGGCTCAACTTCGGTCTTCTGTTGGGCCATCCCGGGATGCTGAGGCTCGCCGCGGCCGTGATGCGCGCGTATCAGGTGAGCGGGCTCCAGCGGCGCGCGCGCGCGAGCGGGCTCGTGAAGCTCCTGCCCGGGACGCTCCCCGCGTGGGAGGCGCTCCTGCCGCCGGTGCCGGGCGCGGCGGCGCGCGCGCCGCTCCCGCCGTCGATCCCCGCGGAGGGCGCCCGGCGCGCCCGC
>JBBTPF010000213.1:0-3464 GCA_038066295.1 Candidatus Methylomirabilota bacterium
GGCGGGTCAGCTTCTGGAGCTCCGGCTCGTCGGCCTGCTCCTCCGCCTCCTGGGGGAGCGGCCCGCCCTGGCGGATCCTGCCCGATTCCAGGATGTCCTTGAACTCGCGGGAGAGCCGGCCCACCGTCGCGGCGCTGGCCCAGCGGCTCGTCGCCGCCCGCGAGCGCCTGGACAAGCGGGGGCGGGTCCCCCGCGCCGGCGCCCCGCGCGTGGAGGCGATCTACGAGCTGGCCGCCGAGAGCCCCGGCGCGCCAACCGAGCGCGGGCTGGCGCCCGGCGCCGTGACGACGCTCCGCGGCGAGCTCGGCCGCGCGCTCGGCCACTTCAACCGCGCCTCCGGCGGGGCGATCTTCGTGGCCGCCGCCGATCTCCTCGGCTCGACGAGCGTGAACGCGGCCGGCGCCGGGTTCGCCGGGGGCTACTGGAACGCCGCCGCCAATCCGGGCGCGCGGACCCTGTCGATCGGCGGCATCTGCGAGGACGGCATGGCCGGCATCCTCTCCGGCCTCTCCGCGTTCGGCCGTCACGTCGGCGTGGGCTCGTCCTACGGCGCGTTCATCGCGCCGCTCAGCCACATCGCCGCGCGCCTGCACGCCATCGGTGCCCAGGCGCTCCACGCGCGCACCGGCGAGGCCTACCGGCCGATGATCATCGTGTGCGCGCACGCCGGCCTCAAGACGGGTGAGGACGGACCGACCCACGCCGACCCGCAGCCGCTCCAGCTCCTGCAGGAGAACTTCCCGCGCGGCACGGCCGTCACGCTGACGCCGTGGGATCCCCAGGAGATCTGGCCCCTCCTCGCCGCGGCCCTCGTCAAGCGGCCGGCGGTCGTCGCGGCCTTCGTGACGCGGCCCAACGAGACCGTGCTCGACCGGGCGCGCCTGGGACTGGCGCCGGCGGAGGACTGCGTGAGCGGCGTCTATCTCCTGCGAAGGCCCCGCGGCCAGGGGGACGGGACGATCGTGCTGCAGGAGAGCGGTGTCGCCTATGCGTTCGTCCAGCACGCGTTGCCGCTTCTGGACGGCGACGGCCTCGATCCCTGGATCTACTATGTCGCGAGCGCCGAGCTGTTCGATCTCCTCGCGCCCGAGACGCAGCACCGCATCTTTCCGGAGGAGCGCGCGCGGGAAGCCATGGGGATCACCGGCTTCACCCTGCCGACGATGTTCCGCTGGGTGCGATCGGACGCCGGCCGCGCCATGACGCTCCACCCGTTTCAGCACGGGCACTTCCTCGGGAGCGGCCAGGGCGAGATGGTGCTCGCGGAAGCCGGGCTCGACGGCGAGAGCCAGTACCGCGCCATCCGGAACTACGTGGACGCACTCCGGCGCTGAGGGCCGCTCCGCACGCCGCGCGCCTCAGCCGGCGCGCTGGGCGACGAGCGCCCAGGCCTGCTCGGCGAGCGGTCGCGCCCGCCGGCCGCGCTCGCGCGCGTTGGGGTCGTTGGCCGTGCCGGCGAGCACGCGCCCCATGATCCCCTGCGCGATCGCGGCGAGCCGGAACATCGAGAACGCGAGGCAGAACTCCCAGTCGGGGATCCCCGCGCGCCCCGTCCGCCGGCAGTAGGCCGCGACGTACTCCTGCTCCGTCGGGATGCCGAGCTGCGCCAGATCCTTGTCGGCGAGCCCCTCCCACTCCGGCGTGAAGCGGTAGGGCAGGCAATTGTACGCGAGGTCGGCGAGCGGATGGCCGAGCGTCGACAGCTCCCAGTCGAGCACCGCGGCGACGCGCGGCTCGGTCGGGTGGATGATGGTGTTCCCGAGCCGGAAGTCGCCGTGCACGAGCGCCGTCTCGTCGTCCGCCGAGAGGTGCTCGGGCAGCCACGCGATCAGGCGCTCCATCGCCTCGATCTTCTCCGTCTCCGAGGCGCGATACTGCTGGGTCCAGCGGTGAATCTGGCGCGCAAAGTAGCTCCCGGACCGCCCGAAGTCCGCGAGGCCGAGCTTCTGGAAGTCGACGGTGTGCAAGCGCGCGAGCGTTTCGTTGAGGGAGTCGTAGATGGCGCCACGCTCACGCGGCGTCAGGCCGGGGATCTTCGGGTCGGTGATCACGCGCCCGTGCACGCAGTCCATGACGTAGAACGCGGTCCCGATGACCTCGGGGTCCTCGCAGAGGGCATACGTCCTCGGCACGGGGAACCCGGTCGTCCCGAGCGCGGTGATGACGCGGTACTCGCGGTCCACCGCGTGGGCGGAGGGCAGGAGCTTCCCCGGGGGCTTGCGACGGAGCACGTACTCCTTGCCGCCCGCCACGAGGTGGTAGGTCGGGTTGGACTGGCCGCCGCGGAACTGCGTCACCTCGAGCGCACCGGAGAAGCCGGCGACGTGCGCGCGCATGTAGCGCTCGAGCGCTCCCACGTCGAACCGATGCTGCTCGCGAACCTCGGCCGTCTGCGCGATCATTCCGTCCCGTCCCTCCCGCGCGCGTCAGTATAATCCGACTCTCGGCGAACGGTAGTGCGGACCTCTGGAATTCGCGGGGCTGGGCCCTGCCGTCGAGGCGAGCGGTGAAACGGCTCGAAAGGAGATCCCATGATCCGCGAGGTGCCCGGCCGCACCCCGCGCGTCCATCCCGACGCGTGGGTGGACCCGCAGGCGGCGGTGATCGGCGACGTGACGATCGACGCGGGCGCCAGCGTTTGGCCCTTCACCGTCCTGCGCGGCGACCAGGACAACTACGTCCGACTCGGGAAGAACTCCAACGTCCAGGACAACTCCGTGCTCCACGTGACGCCCGAGTTTCCGTGCGTCGTGGGCGACAACGTGACGATCGGCCACCGCGCCGTCGTCCACGCCTGCACGATCATGGACAACGTCCGCATCGGCATCGGCGCCGTCGTGCTCGACGGCGCGGTCGTGGAAGAAGGCGCCCAGGTCGGCGCGGGAGCGCTCGTGCCGCCGGGCAAGATCGTGGAGGCGGGCTGGCTCGTCCTGGGCGTGCCCGCGAAACCCGTGCGCCGGATGAGTCCGGACGAGCTCGAGGACATCCTCCGGAACGCGCGCGACTACGTCGCGCTCTGGCGCCGCGACTACGGCCCTCGGAAGACCAGCTAGCCTAATTCGGGTGGGTTCGTAGGGCGCTACCGCGCCAACGGGTGCAAGACGTCGATCGCATAGCCCACGTCCAGGGGCTCGCCCAGCCACCCAGGAGTCGCCGTCCGCGGGTGAATGCGGAGCCCCTGCGCCTCGTGCCGCGCCACGAGGGCCTGCACGGGATCGGCCGGGATCGCAGCGGGAGGCGGCACCTCGGGCAAGAGCCGCCCGTCCGGGCGCCGGAACTGAAGCTCGCCGTCGGGGTGTCGATCCACCTGGTAGCCCCCCTCGTGGACCGCGCGGTGGTGCCGGCGGCATACGAGCATGAGGTTCGAGAGCGTCGTCGGGCCGCCCTGCGCCCAGTGGCGGAGGTGATGGCCCTGGCCGAACGGGAGCCCGCAGCCGGGAAAGCGGCACCCCTGGTCTCGGTGG
>JBBTPF010000214.1:0-1352 GCA_038066295.1 Candidatus Methylomirabilota bacterium
CGCGGCGCGCTCGGGCGCGCGGCACGGATCTCCCCGCGCGCGTCGGTCTCCAGCTCGATCGGCCGGGCCATCCCGCCGCCTCAGTACCGGATGCGGGGATCGAGCCAGGCGTAGGCCACGTCCACCGCCAGGTTGACGAAAACGACCGTCGCCACCACGACGAGGTTGATGCCCTGGATGACCGGGTAGTCCCGCTCGGTGATCGCGTCGAAGAGGAAGCGGCCCATGCCGGGCAGCCCGAAGATCGACTCGAAGATGACCGTCCCGGAGAGGATCTGGGCGATCTGGATGCCGAGCACCGTCACCACGGGGATCAGCGCGTTCTTCAGGCCGTGCTTGAGGACGACGCGCGGCTCGGCGAGCCCCTTCGACCACGCCGTCCGCACGTAGTCCTGGCGCAGGACCTCCAGGAGCTGCGTGCGGGTCAGACGCATGATCGAGGCGGCCGACGCGATCCCGAGGAGGAACCCCGGCAGGAGGAATTGCGTCGTGTGCCCCCAGGGGTCGTCGCCGAAGCGCGTGAACTGGATCGACGGGCTCCAGCCGAAGTAGATCGCAGGCAACACGACGACGAGCGTGCCGAGCCAGAACCCGGGGACCGCGAGGCCGAGGATCGCGCCGCTCCGCGCCACGTAGTCCTGCGCGGTGTCCTGGCGGACGGCGGCGACGATCCCGATCGGGACGCCGACGAGCACGGCGAAGAAGAGGGCGACGGCGCCGAGCTCGAGGCTCACCGGCAGGCGCCAGGCGAGCTCGTGCAGGACCGGCCGGCTCGTGTAGAGCGAGCGCCCGAGGTCGCCGCTCAGCGCGCGCCCCATCCACTCGACGTACTGGGCGTGGATCGGGCGGTCGAGCCCGAGCTTCGCGCGCATCTCGTCCAGGTCCTTCGCGTACTGGTTCTCCTCCATCATGAGCGTCACGACGTCGCCCGGGACGAGCCGGGCGAGCGAGAACACGATGACGCTCGCGATCAGGAGCGAGGGGACGGCGACCAGCAACCGCTTGAGCGCGTACTTGCGGAGCACGGGTGTCGGCAGCGGGCCGGGGGGCGGGTCACCGCCCGGCCCGTCGGCTCCGCCCTACTTGTCCCACCAGGCGGCCATGAGGCGGCCGCCGTAGTCGTAGCCGAGGTTCGGCCCGAAGTTCTGGAGCGCGGGGTCGAGCGCCGCGATGTAGATGCCGGAGTCGAGACGGAGGTAGTAGACCTGCTTGGCGATGTGCTTCTGGATGTCGTAGATCTGCTGGCGCCGCTTCTTCTCATCGAGCGTCCGGCTCGAGTTCAGGATCATGTCGCCCAGCGCAGGATCGTTGACGTGGCTCTGGTTCTTGGGCTCCCCGGGCAGGTACTGGGC
>JBBTPF010000214.1:1362-8329 GCA_038066295.1 Candidatus Methylomirabilota bacterium
AAGTTGTACGGGTCGAGGGCCGGGAACTGGGGCCCCATCATCAGCCCCTCGTGCTTGCCCTGGTAGGCGGTCGCGAAGTACGCGGCGTACGGCTTCTCGTTCACCTTGATCTCGACGCCGACGTCCTTCCAGAACTTCACGAGCATCTGGACGGAGTCGATGATCTCCTGCGACTGGTAGGTCGCGTAGTCGAGCGAGGTCGAGAACCCGTTGCCGTGGCCCGCCTCCTTCAGCAGGCGCTTGGCCTCCTTGGGGTCGTGCTCGTGGTACTTCGCCCCCTCCCCGAGCTTGTCGAAGGGGATGGCCCAGGCCGAGAGCGCGGCGGGCACCGGCGTATTCTTGACGACGCCGAGCGGGGCCGTTGCCGCGGAGATGGCCTTGCGGTCGATGGCCAGCGACATCGCCTTGCGCACCCTGATGTCGTTGAACGGCGGCCTGTCCGTGCGCATGCCGACGTGGGCCATGACGTTCGACGGGAACCGGACGAACCGCGTCTGCGGCCGCTTCGCCTTGACCACGTCGAAGTCATGCTGGCGGATCATCATCCCCGGGAACTCCGGGCCGGCGTCGATCTGCCCGGTGACGAACGCCGCGAGGCGCGCGGCCGGGTCCGGGAAGTCGATCGCCTCCACGCGATCGATGTAGGGCAGGCCCTTGACGAAGTAGTCGGGGTGGCGGACCCAGACCGTCCGCACCTTGCTCTGGTGGCTCTCGAGCACCCACGGCCCGGTCCCGATCACGGCCTCGGGCTGCTTGAGGTCGCCGAACTTCTCCACCGCCTCCTGGGCGACGATGCAGAGCGCCATCGGGTCGGACAGGAAGTCGAGGAACCAGGCGTTCGGCTCGCTCAGCGTGAACTTGACCGTGTACTTGTCGATCGCGTCCACCTTCGCGAGCGACTTCATCATGTGGCGGTTCGCGTTGCCCTTGATCGTCGTGAAGCGGTCGAACGTGTACCGGATGTCCTCCGCCGTCAGCTCGCGACCGTTCACGGGGGGCTTCGGGTGCCACTTCACGCCCTTGCGCAGCCGGAACACGTAGGTCGTCTCGTCCTGGTGGTTGAAGAACTCGGCCAGGTCGCCCTCGTACTCGAACGTCCCGGGCTTCACGCCGGGGCCCGCCTTGTGCTTGAGCAGCCGGCTGTGGCTGAAGGAGAGGTTGATCATGGTCGTGTAGGAGGCGGTCAGGTGCGGGTCGAAGTGCGGCGGCGTGTAGCCGCGGAAGCGGAAGGCGCCGCCCCGCTTGGGCGTCGCCGCGCGGCCGGCCGAGGGGGTGAGCGCAGCTCCCGCCAGCGTGAGACCGCCGAGTGCCAGCAGGTCGCGACGGCTCAGGTCCATGGCGTGTCTCCTCCTCCCGTCAGGGGTTTGCGGACAGAACCGCGAGCACCTGATCGAAGATCCCGAGCGTTTCGTCGACGTCCTTGTCCGTGTGGGCGAGCGAGACGTAGATCTTGTTGACCGCCTTCACGACGCCGCGCTTCACCAGCTCCTGGTTGAACTGCTTGAGCCGGTCGCGGTCGGCGGTGAGCGTGGCGCGGTAGTCCACGATCGGCCGGTCGGTGAAGAAGAGGTCGAAGACCGGGGGCTCTCCGCTCACCTGCGCGGCGAGCCCATGCTTTCGGACGGCGGCGGCGAGGCCTTCCCGAAGCCGCGTGCCGGTGCTGAACAGCCGCTCGTACGTACCCGCCTTCCTCAGCTCGCCGAGGGTCGCGAGCCCGGCGGCGCAGGCGATCGCGTTGCCATTGAAGGTCCCCGCCTGCCAGACGTACTCGGGCGTGCCCTCGAGCGCGGCGTCGAAGTGCCGCATGATGATCTTCGGTCCGGCGACGCACGCGAGCGGGAAGCCGCCGGCGACGACCTTGCCGTAGGCCGCGAGGTCGGGCACCACGCCGTAGTACTCCTGGGCGCCGCCGTACGCGAAACGGAAGCCGGTCACGATCTCGTCGAAGACGAGCGGCACCTCGTGGCGCCGCGTGACCGCGCGGAGCCCCTGGAGGAACCCGGGCGCGGGCACGATCGTCCGCTGGTAGGGCTCGAGGATCACCGCCGCGAGCTCGTCGTGGTGGGCGGCGATGAGCGCCTCCGCCGTCGCCAGGTCGTTGTAGGGCGCGATCAGCACCTCGCCCTCGATCGCGTGCGGGATCCCCGCCGAGTCGGCCATGGGCGCCGGGAAGGCCTTCGGCGAGCGCGGCGCCACGCTCATCAGCGCGTAATCGTGGGCGCCGTGGAAGCCGCCCTCGAACTTCATGATCTTCTCGCGCTTGCGGAACGCGCGCGCCACGCGGAGCGCGAAGAACGTCGCCTCCGTGCCGCTGGAGGTGTAGCGCACCTGCTCGGCGCACGGCACCGCGCGCACGATCTCCTCGGCGAGCTGGATCGCGGGCTCGTTGAGGAGGAAGTACGAGGTGCCTCGCGCCATCTGACGTTCGACGGCTTCGACGACGGCCGGGTGGGCGTGGCCGAGCAGCATCGGGCCCGAGCCCAGGAGATAGTCGAGGTAACGGCGGCCGTTCATGTCCCAGAGGTAGGCGCCCCGCCCCTCCTTGACGACGAACTCGAGGCCGGGGCCGCTCCGGTGGCTGCCGAGCACACCGCCCGGCAGGACCTGCGCGGCGCGTCGTAGCAGATCGTCCTGGTCAGTCATGGGGTTCCTTCGGGGTGGGCCGATCATACGCGAGAACCTCCGTCGGTCAAGAGCACGCCCGAGCCCGGAAACCCGCCCCGCTTGAGGAGGGCCAGCGCCTGGTTGGCCTCTTCGAGCGGGAACGTGGTCGTCTCCGGGCGGATCGGGATCCGCGCCGCCTCCGCGAGGAGATCCTCGCCGTCGGCGCGCGTGTTCGCGGTGACGCTCCGAAGCGAGCGCTCGTAGAACAGATGGCGCTCGTAGTCGAGCGCCGGCACGGGCGTCATGCAGATGCCGGCGAGCGCGAGCGTCCCGCCCCGCGCGAGGTTCCCGAGCGCCGTCGGCACGAGGTCGCCGACGGGAGCGAAGATGATCGTGCCGTCCGTCTTCGCCGGCATGGCGTCCGGAATGTCGCCGACCCACGCGGCGCCGAGCCGCCGCGCCAGCGCGCGGTGTGACGGCTCGCGCGTACACACGAAGACGTCGCAGCCGCGGGCGCGCGCGACCTGCAGCGTGACGTGCGCCGACGAGCCGAAGCCGTAGATGCCCAGCCTGCCGCCCGGCGGCACCTCGCTCCGCTTGAGCGCGCGGTAGCCGATGATCCCGGCGCAGAGGAGCGGCGCCGCCTCGGCGTCGGCGAAGACCGGCGGGATCCTGTACGCGAACGCCTCGGGGACCAGCGCGTAGTCGGCGAAACCCCCGTCGGCGTGCCAGCCCGTGAACTCGCTCTTCTCGCAGAGGTTCTCGCGCCCGCTCGCACAGAACGCGCAGGCGCCGCACGTCAGGCGGAGCCACGCGGTGCCGACGCGGTCCCCGGCGGCGAACCGGCTGGCGCGCGGGCCGGATCGCTCGACGCGGCCGACGACCTGGTGACCGGGGACGATGGGCGACCGGACGAGCGGCAGGTCGCCCTCGACGATGTGCAGGTCGGTGCGGCAGACGCCGCACGCCATGACGCGAACGAGGATCTCTCCGGTGGCCGGCTCCGGGACCGCGCGCTGCTCGAGCCTGAGCGGCCCGGTCTCGATCGGCGCCTGGACCGCGAGGGCCAGCGCCCGCATCGCGGCTACTCCCCCGCGCGGGCGAGCAGCTTCCTGGCGCGCGCCAGGTGCGGCGCGTCCACCATCTGGCCCTTGAACGCGAACGCGTACGCCCCGCGCCGGGCGTGCTCCTCGAAGGCGAGGATCAGCTCCCGCGCCTCGGCGACCGCGGCTTGCGCCGGCGTGAAGGCCTCGTTGATGACGGGAATCTGGTTCGGGTGGATCGAGATCTTGCCCGTGAACCCCATCGCGACCCCGTCCTCGCACTCGCGCCGGAGGCCGGCCAGGTCGGCGATGTCCGTGTACACCGTGTCGATCGCGTCCACGCCGGCGGCCGCCGCGGCCACGGCGCACATGACGCGCGCGTGGCGCGGGATGTCGAGGTACCGCCCCTCGGCGTCGCGGACCCGCGAGAGCCCCATCGCCGCGCCGAGGTCCTCGACGCCCCAGGAGATCGCGACGACCCGCGGCGACGCCGCCGCGATCTCCCGGATGTTGAGGAGGCCCTCCGGCGTCTCCGTCGCGATCGGCTTGAGCAGCGTCGTGCCGTTCGCGAGGCCGTGGCGCTGCTCGAGCCGATCGAGCGCCTGGGCGATCTCGCGGATGTCGCCCGCGTGCCGGGGTTTGGGCACGACGTAGCCGTCGGGGCGCGCCGCGATCGTCTCCTCGAGGTCCGCCAGCCCGAGCGGGCCCCAGATCGGGTTCATCCTCACCCAGCGCTCGCGCCCGCCGAAGTCCCGGTCCCGGAGCCAGCCGGCGACGATCGGGCGCGTCGCCGCCTTCCGGTCCGGCGGCACCGCGTCCTCGAGGTCGAGGATGAGCCCGTCGGCCGGCAGCGTCAGCGCCTTCGAGAGCATCTTCTCGGTGCCGCCCGGCACGAAGTGAAGCGAGCGCCGGCGGCGGCTCACGCCGTCTTCCTCCGCATCATCGCGTTCCGGCGCGCGACCATCACGACCTCGCCGTGCTGGTTCCGCGCCCGGTGCTCGAAGGTGACGATGCCCCACTGCGGCCGCGACTTCGACTCGCGCTTGTCCACCACCGCGGTCTCCGAGTAGATGGTATCGCCGTGGAAGACGGGCTTCGGGAACTCGATCTTCTCGAAGCCGAGGTTCCCCACCGTCGTGCCGAGCGTCGTCTCTCCGACCGACAGGCCGACCGCCACGCCGAGCGTGAGGAGGCTGTTCACGAGCGGTTTCCCGAACTCGGCCTTCGCCGCCGCGTGGAAGTCGGTGTGCAGCGGCTGCGGGTTCATCGTCAGGCACGAGAAGAACACGTTGTCGGCCTCGGTGATCGTCCGCCCCGACGCGTGCCGGAACGTCTGCCCGACCTCCAGCTCCTCGAAGTATTTCCCCGCCATCGCGATCTCCTCCCCGGTGGCGCGATGGTATATCCGATCGAGCCGTCACCGCAAACGCAGATCGCGCTTGACCCTTTGAGTTCTCTGGCGCTACCGTTGGCGTACCCGTCGGACCCGAACGGACCGGGTCACGAGGGAAGGCGCGAGGACCTACATTCTCGACAGGAGGATATGATCCAGTGATCTACGAGTACCGCGCGTACTACGTCATGCCCGGCCGCATGCCCGACATCCAGCGGCGCTTCGCCGAGGTCACGATGAAGCTCTTCGCGAAGCACGGGATCACGGTGGTCGGATTCTGGGAGACGGTGTTCGGCGAGTCGAACGAGCTGGTCTACATCTGCGCCTACGACGACCTCGCGCATCGCCAGCGCGCGTGGACCGCGTTCATGGCCGACCCCGAGTGGCAGGCGGCCAAGCAGAAGACGGAGGCGAACGGCCCGCTCGTCGAGCGCGTGGTCAACAAGATCTGGAAGCCGACCGCCTTCTCCCCGCTCCAGTAGCCGCCGCGCTCAGCCCCGCAGGGTCCTGAGGGTCGAGCGGATCTGGCCCAGGTGGTTCAGGTCGTGCTCGGCGATGTGATCGAGCAGCTGGGCGACGCTGATCGGGCCGTACTCCGGATGGCGGCCGCGGAGCCGCCGCTGTGCCGGCGTGAGCCGTCGCGCCAGCTCGACGTTCGCCGCGCGCAGCGCCGCGTACGCGGCGAGCGCCAGCCGCGCGCCTGCCCGCCGGTGGCGGAGCCCCTCGGTCCACTTCTCCTGGTCCCAGGCCGCGATCGCGGTGCCGGGCTCGGCCGCGATCTTGCGGATCCTGAAACCGAGCGCCACCTCGGCGTCGAGCAAGTGGGCGAGCGCCTCGGTGACGGACCACTCGCGGGACGCCGGCCGGCGGCCCAGCACGCCCCGTGGCGCGCGGCCGACCGCGCGGGCGATCGCCCGCGGCGCCGCGGCGAGCGCCTTCACGACGTTCCGGCGACCGAGCCGGTGATGCGCCGAACGGCAGACCGGACACGCTGATCGGGCCATGGATTCCCCTCCAGGACGTCTATAATAGCGCCCCGTGGGCCACGACATCGCGATCGTCGGCGGCGGCATCGTCGGGCTCGCCACCGCGCGGGCGCTCCGCGAGCGCGCGCCGGGCGCGCGCCTCGTGATCATCGAGAAGGAGCCGGCGCTCGCCACCCACCAGACCGGCCACAATTCCGGCGTGGTCCACTCGGGCATCTACTACAAGCCGGGTTCCCACAAGGCGAGGCTCTGCGTCGAGGGCAAGGACCTCCTGTACCAGTTCTGCGAGAAGCACGGGATCCTCGTCGAGCGCTGCGGCAAGGTGATCGTCGCGACGAGCGAGGCCGAGCTGCCGCGCCTCCAGACGCTCTACGAGCGCGGGATCGCCAACGGCGTGCCGGTCGAGCAGATCGACCCGGCCCGCCTCCGTGACCTCGAGCCGCACGCGCGGGCGCTCGCCGCCATCTGGTCGCCCTCGACGGCGATCGTGGACTACGGCGAGGTGGCCGCCGCGATGGCGCGCGATCTCCGCGAGGGCGGCGTCGCGATCGAGACGAACGCGCGCGTGAGAGCGATCGCCCGCGCCGGCGACGGCGTTGAGATCGGGACGTCGCGCCTCAGCGTAAGGGCGAAGCGCCTCGTCAACTGCGCCGGCCTCTACTCGGACGTCGTCGCACGGCTGGCGGGCGCCAGGCCCGGCGTCAGGATCATCCCCTTCCGCGGCGAGTACTACATGCTGCGTCCCGAGCGGCGAGCGCTCGTCCGCGGGCTCATCTATCCGGTGCCCGACCCGGAGTTCCCGTTCCTCGGCGTCCATCTGACGCGGACCGTGCATGGCGACGTGGAGGCGGGGCCGAACGCGGTCTTCGCCTTCGCGCGCGAGGGCTATCGCTTCGCGCGCGTGAGCCCGCGCGAGCTGGCGGAGACCCTCGCCTACCGCG
>JBBTPF010000214.1:8339-8986 GCA_038066295.1 Candidatus Methylomirabilota bacterium
CCGCGGCTTCTGGCGGATGGCCCGCCGCTACTGGCGCACGGGGACCTTCGAGATGTACCGCTCGCTCTCCAAGGCCGCCTTCGTGCGCGCCCTCCAGCGGCTCGTGCCCGAGCTCCGCCCCGAGGACGTCGAGCGCGGCGGTGCGGGCGTCCGGGCACAGGCCGTGAGCCCCGACGGCTCGCTCGTCGACGACTTCCGGATCGTCGCCGAGGCCGACGCCATCCACGTGCTCAACGCGCCCTCGCCCGCCGCGACGGCCTCGCTCGCGATCGGCCGTCACATCGCCGGCCTCGCCGCCGAGACGTTCGGGCTGACGTGACGTTCCCTCAGCCGCGCCCCCTCGCTCGGTCTGTGTGCCGAGCTCCCAGCTCGCCTCGTCCACTGACTGGCGCACGAGCTGGCGCATCTCCTCCTGGTGCCGCTCAAGCAGCCTGACGAGATCCTCGTCCATCGGGGCCCCACGATGCCACGGCCCGTGCCGGTCGGCGAGTGTGTTTTTCCTGATACGGGAAGAAGGTCGCTAACGCGCGAAGGCGATGCACACGACGCCCGCCAGCACGACGGACGCGCCCGCCAGGCGCGGGCCGAGCCGCCCCTCGCCGAGCCAGAGGCTCCCGATGAACGCGGAGAAGAGGATCGAGAGCTCG
>JBBTPF010000215.1:0-3304 GCA_038066295.1 Candidatus Methylomirabilota bacterium
CGTCGCGCTCGCCGACGGCCATCGAACCCCGATGCTGAGCCATGCGCGCGGCGCGCACTGGTGGTACCCCGGCGCCCGGACCGTCATCGACGTCGGCGCCGAGGGCAGTCGGGTCATGCGCTGCGACGCGAACGGGAACCTCACGAACTTCGCCCTCAACGACAAGTGCGCGGCCGGCTCGGGCGTTTTCTTGGAATCCGTCGCCGAGATGCTCGACGTCCCCCTCGCCGACATGGGCGGCCTCTCCCTCTCCGGGTCGAGACACGTCGTCCTCACCAGCACCTGTGCCGTGTTCGCCGAGTCGGAGATCGTGGCGGAGATCCACCGCGGCTCCTCCCGGGCCGATATCCTCTGGGGGGTCCACGAGTCGATCGGCTCCAAGATCGCCGCCATGAGCCGGCGGGTGGGGATCGAGCCCGACCTCGTCCTCACCGGGGGAGTGGCCAAGAACGTCGGCGTGGTCCAGGCACTGCGAGAGCAGCTCCAGATGGATGTCGCCGTGCCCGAGCATCCCGAGATCGCCGGCGCCCTGGGCGCCGCCCTCCTCGCCCGGGTGCCCGCGGGAGGTGCCTAGATGGTCGTGTGTGGAATCGATGTGGGCGCTCGCACCGCCAAGGCCGTGCTGCTCGTCGATGGCGAGATCGCCGCCCACAGCGTCGTCCGCACCGGTCCGGAGAGCGCCGCCGCGGCGGTGGCGGCCCTCGACACGGCGCTCGAGACGACCGCCCTCCGCCGGGAGGACATCGAGCTCACCGTGGCCACGGGGTACGGCCGCGTCGTGGTGCCGTTCGCCCAGCGGAACGTGACCGAGATCGCATGCCACGCCAGGGGCAGCCACTACTTCTTCCCCGGGGTCCGGACCATCCTGGACATGGGGGGCCAGGACTGCAAGGCGATCCGGTGCGACGGGACCGGGAAGGTGACCGCCTTCCTCATGAACGACAAGTGCGCCGCGGGCACGGGCCGCGCCCTGGAAGTCATGGCCTCGCTGCTTCAGGTGCGGCTCGAAGACCTCGGCCGGCTCTCCCTGGAGGCGGGCAACGGGCTCGTGAAGATCAGCAACACGTGTGTCGTGTTCGCCAAGTCCGAGGTCCTCGCCCTCGCGCGCCAGGGCGTTCCCACGCGCGACATCCTCGCCGCGCTGTGCGATGGCGTCGCCGAGCGCGTCAAGGGGCTCCTCCGCGCGGTGGGCGTGGAAGAGGACTTCGTGATCAGCGGCGGGATCTCCAAGAACATCGGGGTCGTGCGCCGCGTCGAGCAGAAGCTCGGGACGACGTCGCACATCTGCTTCGAGCCGCAGGTCGTGGGGGCCCTGGGCGCCGCGCTGTTCGCGCGAGACTTCCTGGGGCGGAACGCCTCGAAGGGCCCGTAGCCCGCTACACGAGGGACTCGACGAAGGACTGGACCCTCACGTTCAGCTGCTCGATCGAGCCCGGCGTCGCCTCGGCCTCCAGCCTCAGGTGGGGCAGCTTCCACCGGTCGAACCGCTCCTTCAGGACCGCGTACTCGAACGCGTAGGCGTCGCAGTAGAGCTGGATGAGGTAGATCAGCCCCCGGGCTCCCGCCCGTTCCATCGCGTCCCGGATCCCGACGGCGCGGGCCTCGAAGGGATAGAGCCCCGGCGCCGGCACCACGCGCAGGTACCCGCGGGCCAGGGCCCGGAACGGATCGCCGTCCGCCGGCACCTCCGCGGACCCGTACCGCGCGTTGTGCGTGAAGTCGTCCGACACCACCGTGGCCCCGTACTTCTCGGCCATCCGGATCACGTCCACCGCCATGGGGATGTTGAGCGCCGAGAGCATGAGCTTCACGTCGGAGCGGGGCGGCCCCGGGGAGAGCGAGGCGAGCAGCTCCCTCACGAGCGCGTTGTGCTCCTCCACGGGGGTCGTGAGCGCGGAGGCGAAGATGTACACGGCGTCCTCCGCCGCGATGCCGGCCGTCGGACGGGCGTCGTAGAACCGGCGCAACAGAGCACGGTTCTCGTTGAAGAGCGCGATCGACTCGCGGAGTCGGTCGTCGGTGACCCGCGTGCCCGACACCGTCCCCAGCTCCGCCGCGAGGCGCCTCAGCTCGTTCGTGAAATACTGGACCGCCCCCTCGTCGTCCTTCGCGGGAGCGCGGACGAGCCACAGGTTCGGGAACGCTCGCTGGTGGACCCAGATGTCCAGCATGTGCCGGTTGGTGTCGCAGACCGTGGAGACCATGACCCCGTCCATGTAGTCGAGGACGTTCGAGGCGATCTGGCCGGCCAGGTTCTTGCTCATGCCGCAGAGAAACGGCAGGAGCCCGGACTTCGCCTCGTAGCGCGCATCCCGATCCTCGACGAGCTGGACGGGCAGCATCCCGGCCGCGTGTACCAGCTCCTTCGGTGCGAGCCCGTAGAAGCAGCCGATGGCCTTCGTGCCCTGCCGCTTGAGCGCGCGCGCGCGGTCGTGCCGCTGCTCGAACCGTTCCCTGAACCCGGCGATCACGAGCGCCGCCTCGCCTCGAGGACCTCGACGAATCCGTCCACCCGCGTCCGGGCGTCGGCCCAGCTGAACCCCTCGGGATCCGCCTGGTCGCCCTCGAAGATGAGGACGGGCAGGCCGTGCCGCTCCGTGACGAGCTGGACCAGCTCGTGCTGCCCGATCGACATGGGCCGACAGCTCCGGTTCGAGAACATCACGAGCCCGTCCACCGCGTAGTCCCGGATGGCCCGGTCGAAGTACTCGAACCGCTTCGCGATCGGCTTGTTCGTCCAGACGTTCGTGTACTTCTCGGCCAGCGTGTGGAACGGTCGATCGAGATCCAGCCGCCCCGTGCTGGTCTTGTTGCCCCAGTTGAGCGAGGTGTACGGCTCCCACACGAAGTTGGCGCCCTTCTCCTCGAAGTAGTTGATCACCTGCAAGTGGTGCCAGATGGGGATGCCGTCCCAGATCAGGCGGTATTTCTCGCCCCCCTGGGCTGGCGTCTTGCCCGCCTTCGCATCCTCCAGGTACTGGTGATAGAGCGCTTCGTAGAAGTCCGCCGCGTCCTGGTCGCCCAGCGCCGTGACCAGCGGCAGGATCTGGCCGGCCAGCGCGCGGAAGCTCATGGGCGAGGGGCGATGCCGCCTGAGCTCCATCATCTTCTTCCAGAAGTCGCCGGCCAGATCCGAGCTCTTCATGGACTCGTGGAGCCGCTCCGGGTCGAGGCGGCAGGTGGTGGTGCGCTCGACGAACGCCACCATCTCCCGGATCTGGTTCTCGTAGTAGTCGATGTACTCGGGCGCGCCGGGGTCGGTGGTGGCCGGCATGTCCATGTAGAACGTGGGCAGCGTGAAGTG
>JBBTPF010000216.1:0-3798 GCA_038066295.1 Candidatus Methylomirabilota bacterium
CCGAGCGCTGGGGGGTGTGGGGGGCCATGTCGGGGCCCCCCACGTGGTCAGTCGAGCGGCGGGCGGCGGCCGGCCCAGGGGCGCGCGGTCTCGAACGCCGCGGAGGCCCGCAGCACGGTGAGGTCGGCGAAGCGCCGGCCGACGATCTGCAAGCCCACCGGCAGCCCGGCCGGCGTGAACCCGGCGGGCACGGTCGCCGCGGGCTGGCCCGTGAAGTTGAACGGATAGCTGAACGAGGCCCACTCGATCCAGTCCCACCTGTGCTGCGGCCAGTGCTCCGGGTTCAGGCGCCCCACGGGGAACGCGGCCACCGAGAGCGTCGGCGTGAGGAGCAGGCTGTACGTCTCGAACAGCGGGCGCACGCTGTCCCAGTAGGCGAGCTTCCGGCCGCGCGCCTCGATGTAGTCCACCACGCTGTAGCGCAAGCCGTCCTCGATGCACGCGACGAGGCCCGGGTCCATGCGATCGCGCCACTCGCGGAGGTACCGGGCGTAATTGCCGGCCTCGTGAGCGCTCCACGTGCAGCGGATCAGGTCGTGCGAGTCGGCGAAGCCCGGCTTCACCTCCTCGACGACGCAGCCGAGCTGCTCGAAGGCACGCGCCGCCTCCCGCACGACTGACGCCACCTCGGAGTCCACGCGCAGGCCGCCGAGGTCGGGGCTCCACGCCACGCGAAGGCCCCTCACGCCTTCGTGGAGCCGCCCGAGGTAGTCGTCGGGCGCTCCGTCGAGCGAGGTGCGGTCCCAGTCGTCGGGGCCGGCCATCACGGCGAGCATCAGCGCGGCGTCGGCCACCGTGCGCGTCATCGGCCCGACGTGGGAGGCGTAGTCGGTGTTCGAGACGGGCCACATCGGGACGCGCCCGTAGGAGGGCTTGAGCCCATAGATCCCGCAGAACCCTGAGGGAATCCGGATGGACCCCGCGCCGTCGGACCCTTGATGCACCGGTCCGAGCCCGGCTGCCGCAGCCGCTCCTGCGCCCGCGCTCGAGCCGCCCGTGGTCATCGCGGGGTTCCACGGGTTGCGCGTGAGGCCCGTCACCGGGCTGTCGCCGATCCCCTTCCAGCCGAACTCGGGGCTCGTCGTCTTGCCGAGCATGATCCCGCCGGCGTCCTTCAGGCGCCGCACGAAGGGCGCGTCCACGTCCGGCACCCGGCGCTCGAAGATGAAGGACCCGGACATCGTGCGCACGCCCGTGGTGAGGTGGAGGTCCTTGATCGAGAACGGGATGCCGTGGAGCGGCCCGAGCGGCCCGCCCTTCATCACGGCCTGCTCGGCCTCGCGCGCCGCCGCGAGCGCGGCCTCCGCCGTCAGGGTGCAGAAGGCGTTGACGACCGGGTTGAGCCGCTCGATCCGCTCGAGGACGGCGCGCGTCAGCTCGACGGGCGAGAGCTGCCTGGCGCGGACGAGGCGGGCCAGCTCCGTCGCCGGCGTGTAGCAGAGATCCGTGGCGTTCATGAGGTCCTCCGGTGTCCGGCGGCTACTTCTTGGAGATGAGGAAGCGCCCGAGAGCCAGATGCGGGAGGCCGGAGCGCTCGAAGGTGTCCACGGCGTCCCGGGGCGAGCAGACGAGCGGTTCGCCGTGGAGGTTGAACGAGGTGTTGAGCACGGCGCCGATGCCCGTGCGCGACTCGAACTCGCGGATCACACGGTCGTAGCCCGGGTTCCACGCCTCGTCCACGATGTGGGCGCGGGCGGTGGAGTCGTGGGGATGGACGGCGGCGGCGATCTCGTCGCGCCGCTTCGGGTTTGTCGGGAAGGCGAGCATCATGTACGGCGAGGCGAGCCCCTTCGGGTTGACGAGGTAATCGCCCTCGCGCTCGCGCAGCACGCTCGGCGCGAACGGCATCCAGAAGTCGCGGTTCTTGATCATCCGGTTGATGAGCGGGACCACCCGGTGATCCGACGGGTTGGCGAGGATCGAGCGGTTGCCGAGGGCGCGCGCGCCGAACTCCATCCGCCCCGCGCAGCGCGCGACGACGCCGTCCGAGACGAGCAGCTCGGCGATCTTCTCCTCGATCGCCGCGGGCTCGCTCACGCGGTGGCGCGCGGCGAGGTCGCGCGTCCGGATGACCGCCTCCACCTCGGCGTCGTCGATCCCGGGCCCGAGGTACGCGGGGCCGAACGGGCGTGGCGCGGGTGGGACCCCCTGCAGGGCGCAGAGGGCGAGGTAGCCGAGGTAGGCCGCGCCGGCGGCGTTGGACTCGTCACCGCACGACGGGAAAACGAAGATCTCTCTCACCCACTCCTCCTGGGCGAGGAGCAGGTTCGCCTTCACGTTCATGAACACGCCGCCGCCGAGCGCCAGCCGCTCGGCGCCGTAGCGCGTGCGCGCGAGCCGCGCCCAGCGGAGGAGCCACTCCTCGAGGAGCCGCTGGGCGCCGGCGGCGATCCCGTCGAAGCGGAGGCCGAGCGTCGCCTCCAGCAGCGCCCGGTAGAGCGGGCCGCGCTTCTTCCACTCGAAGCGGCACGGGTCGCCTTCCGCGAAGTCGAACGCCGTGCGGAGGGCCACGGCCGCGCGCTCCGCCGCGGCGGCCGGCGCGTAGGGCGCCAGCCCCATCACCTTGTACTCGTGCTCGCCCGGCTTCATGCCGAGGAGCAGCGTGACGAGCGTGTAGAAGGAGCCGAGCGAGCCCGGGCCGCTGCGGGTGGCCTCGCGCCGCTCGAGCGTGGCGCCGCGCGCGGTCGAGACCGTCGCGCAGAGGCCGTCGCCGGAATTGTCGTTGGTGAGGACGAGCGCGGGCCCGCCCCCGAAGGGCGAGCCGAAGTAGGCCGCCGCGGCGTGACAGGCGTGGTGGTCCACGATGCTGATGCGCTCGGCGTCGAGGCCCAGGTGGGACGTCACGTGGGCGCGCCGCTCTCCGTCCGTGAGCGGCGCCTTGCCGGGCGCGGGATCGAGCAGCCCGAGCTTGGCGCCGAGCTTCCGCGCGCGGCCGCCGAGCCCGCGCCTGGGCGCCAGGAGCCGCACCCCGTAGTAGTGGCGCATGTACGCCTCGTCGCGCATCACGCGGTTCATCCAGTCGTAGGAAGGGATCCGCGTGCCGGCGAGGACCACGAGGTCGATCCGGGACGGCGCCAGGCCAAGCTCGCGCAGGAGCGCGTCCACGGCGAGCCTCGGGTAGCCCGCGTCGTTCTTCAGGCGGGAGAAGCGCTCCTCGGACGCGCAGCCCACGATCGCGCCGTCGCGCAGGATCGCCGCCGTCGCGCAGTGGGTCTCGCTGATCCCGAGGACGATCATGACCCGGCCATCTTAGCAGACGGCCGGGTCACGACCGTCGCGCGGGATCAGGACTTCGAGAGGGCGGCGACGATCGCGCGGCAGAACGCCGGCTGGTCGTCCGGACGGCGCGAAGTGATGAGGGCGCCGTCCACGACGACCTCCTGATCCACCCAGTCGGCGCCGGCGGCGACGAGATCGTCCTTGATCGAGAAGAAGGACGTCGCCTTCCGCCCCTTCAGCACGCCGGCCGACACGAGCATCCAGCCCGCGTGGCAGATCGCGGCGACCACCTTCCCCTGCTGGGCCGCCTCGCGCACCAGCTTCACCATCGGCGCGTGGCGCCGCATCATGTCCGGCGCGTAGCCGCCCGGCACGATCACGGCGTCGAACTCGACGGCGCTGACCTGGTCGGCCTGGACGTCCACGTTCACCGGGTAGCCGTGCTTGGACGTGTAGGACTTGGCGCCGCCCGCGCCGACCACCTTCACCTCGGCGCCCTCCTCCTTCAGACGGTAGTAGGGCACCCACAGCTCCATCTCCTGGTACATGTTCTCGGCCAGGATCGCGATCCGCTTGCCG
>JBBTPF010000217.1:0-8976 GCA_038066295.1 Candidatus Methylomirabilota bacterium
GCGCTCATCCTCTCCGTGACGCTCACCGCGGCCGGCGTCGTGACGAGGCTGATCGGCCACGCGAGCGAGCGGCGCGCGCTCGGCGGCCCCGTGACGGGGCTCGCCCAGACCGCCGCGCGCGTGACGGTCCTCGTCATCGGCCTCCTCGTCCTCCTGAGCGTGCTCGGGATCCACGTGACGCCGATCCTCACCGCGCTGGGCGTGGGCGGCCTCGCGGTCGCGCTGGCGCTCCAGGACACGCTCTCGAACCTCTTCGCCGGCATGCACCTCCTCGCCGACAAGCCGATCCGCGTCGGCGACTACGTGAAGATTGCCGAGACCGTCGAGGGCCACGTCGTGGACATCGGCTGGCGCTCGACGCGCGTCCGGATGCTCCAGAACACGGTCGTCGTCGTGCCGAACAAGAAGGTGGCGGAGTCGATCATCGTCAACTACGACCTGCCGGAGCCGCGGATGGCGCTCGCGATCCGCGTCGGCGTCGACTACGGCTCGGACCCCGACCGGGTCGAGCGCGTCCTGGTCGAGGAGGCCACACGAGCGGCCGGCGAGGTCCCGGGCCTCCTGGCCGAGCCCGCGCCGACGGCGCGGCTCATCCCCGGCTTCGGCGACTTCTCGCTCGACTTCACGCTCGCGTGCCACGTGCGGTCGTTCACCGACCAGTTCCCCGTCCAGCACGAGCTGCGCAAGCGCATCCTCCTCCGCCTCCGCGCCGAGGGGATCGAGATCCCGTTCCCGACGCGCACGGTGGAGGTCAGGGACGGCCAGGCCGGGAGGCCGCCGGGCGCGTGAGGTCGGAGCGGGCTCAGGCCTATGCGAAACGGGGGCGCTCGCGGACGAGCCCCAGCAGCAGGAGCCCGGCGGCCATCACGAGCGCGAGCCCGATCCAGGGCCCGCGGTAGCCGCCCGCCCACTCGACGCAGGCGCCGAAGATCACCGGGCCGAGCGTGACGCCGACCGACGACAGCGCGAGGCCGAAGCCGACCGCCGCGCCTGCCGCGCCCGGTCCGGCCAGCTCGGCCATGAGCGTGTGCTGCACGCCGTTCCAGCCGATGCCGACGAAGCCGAAGACGAGCGCGAGCGGCGCGAGCCAGAGCGCCGGGCTCCCGGACCCGGTGAGGGCAATCGCCACCGAGCAGAGCGCGGTACCGCAGCCGGCGATGGCGAGCGGCAGGCGCCGCCGCCCGCCGAAGGTGCGGTCGGAGAGGACGCCGAAGACGACGCGCCCGGTCATGCCGCCGAACTGCGCCAGCGCCAGATAGCGGCTCGCCGCGAGGAGCGGCAGGCCGACGACCTCCTGGAGGTACAGGACGAGGTAGGCCATCCACACGGTCTGCACGCCGGCGAAGATGAGCGTGGCGACGGCGACGAGCCAGAGATCGCGGTCGGCGAGGACCTGGCGCGCGGCCCCGCGCCCGCCCCCGGCCGCCGCGCCCGCCGCCGCGGGGGGATCGCGGTAGAGCGCCGCCGAGGCGAGGGCGCCGGCGGCGATCACCACGGCGGAGGCGACGACGGCCCGGCGCCAGCCGAGGGCGAGCCCGAGGATCGGCAGGAGCGCCGCGCCGAGCATGGCGCCGAAGGGGAAGCCCACCTGCTTGAGGCCAACGACGGTCGCCCGCCGAGACGGCGGGAACCAGCCGATGATCGCCTTCGTCGAGGTCGGGTTGAGCATCCCGTAGCCGACCCCCGAGAGCACCATCAGGGGAATCAGCGCGGCGTACGAGGCCGAGGCGGCGACCGCGAGGAGCCCGCCCGCGATCACCACCTGGCCCAGGACGAGCGTGCGCTTGACGCCCCAGCGGTCGGCCATCGCGCCCGCGGGGAGCGACATGAGGATCGGGCCCACGTAGTACGCCGAGAGGAACGAGCCCGCCTGGGTGAGGGTGAGGCCGAGATCGTCGCGGACCAGGGACGCGATCGCGGGAAAGCCGAGCGGGCCGACGTTGGCGAGGGTCTGCGCCGCCAGGATCAGCGCGAGGATTCTGTAGCGACCCGCGTGGCCCTCGGCCCCGCCGGCGCGCGTCACGGGCGGCGCGCGGTGAAGTGGGCTTCGACGGTGCGGAGGTCGGCCTCGGTGTCCACGCTGATCGTGGGCTCGTCGGTCTCGACGACGACGATCGGGATGCCGTGCTCGAGGAACCGGAGCTGCTCGAGCTTCTCCGTCTGCTCGAGGGGCGAGGGCGGCAGGAAGTGGAACGCGTCGAGGGCGGGGCGCCGGTAGGCGTAGAGGCCGATGTGCTTGTACCGGACGACGCCGCGGCCGTCGCGGTCGTAGGGGATCGGGTACTTCGAGAAGTAGAGCGCGGTGCCGTCGGCGCCGCAGACGACCTTGTTCACGTTGGGGTTGTCCAGCTCGTCGGGCAGGAGGCGGATCTTGAGGGTCGTCACCTGCGTGTCCCGGTGGGTCTGGAACGGGGTCACCAGCCGCTCGATGTGGCCCGGCGTGATCAGCGGCTCGTCGCCCTGGATGTTCACGTAGATGTCGGCGGCGCGCGAGTGGGCGATCTCCCAGACGCGATCCGTGCCCGACGGATGCTGGGGCGACGTCAGGACCGCGGGGACACGGAAGCGGGCGCAGGCGTCCACGACCTCCTGGGCGTCGGTCGCGACGAGCACGTCGGCGAGCGCGCGGGATCGCTTCGCCGCCTCGTACACGCGCACGACCAGGGGCCGGCCGGCGATCTCGCGCAGCACCTTCTTCGGCAGGCGCGTGGACTGCAGACGCGCGGGGATGACGCCGAGGGCGGTGAGCGCGGCGCTCATGAGAACGCGCGCAGCGTGCGGAGGAGCGCCGGGCGCGGGGCGCCGCCGGCGCCCGCCGGGGCGAACGGCAGGATCACCGGCTCGGTGAGCCCGGCGCGCGCGAACTCGGCGATGCGCTTCCCGCAGAACGCCTCGTCGCCCACGACGCCGAGGCCGTCGAGGACGCGCGGCGAGACCTGCTTCACCGCACCCGCGCGGTCGCCCGCCCTCCACGCGGCGTTGAGCGCGTCCACCTCGGCGCCGAACCCCGAGCTCCTGAAGAAGCTCGCGTAGGCGTCCACGATGGCGTAGCCCGTGATGTCACGCGCCAGCGCCTCGCGCGCCGCCGCCGCGTCGTCCGTGACGCACGTGCGGATGAACGAGGCGATCTCGAACCCGGCCAGCGTGCGGCCCGCCCTGCGTGCCCCCGCCGCGAGATGCTGGATGGACTCGGGCACGGTCTCGGGCGGGATCCAGTTGAGGATGACACCGTCGGCGATCTCGCCGGCCAGCTCCAGCATCTCGGGGCCGAGCGCGGCGAGAACGATCTTCACGGGCTCGGCGGGCGGGGGCGCGGTCATCCGGAAGTTCTTCACGCGATAGAACGTCCCTTCGAAGGTCACGCGCTCGCCGCCGGCGACCCGCCGGATGATCTCGACCGCCTCGCGCATCTGCTGGAGCGCGGGCGCGAAGCGGAGCCCGTGCCAGTCGCCGACGATGGTGGGGCTGCTGAGTCCGAGGCCGAGCGCCACGCGGCCGGGGGCGAAGTGGTTGAGGCTCGCCGCGGTGACGCCGAGGACGACGGGCGTGCGCGTCTGGACCGGCACGACGGCCGAGCCCACGTGAAGCCGCTCGGTCGCGCTCGCGATCAGCGCCATCACGCTGACCGCGTCGTAGCCGGAGACCTCGCCGATCCACGCCCGGTGGTAGCCGCGCTGCTCGACCTCGCGGGCGACGGCGACGAACTCCGCGGCGGGCAGCGGCGTGAAGGCCGCGAGGACGCAGCCGAGGCGCATCAGAGGTCGGTCTTCACGGCATCCCGCGCGGCCTGTGCGGCCTGGACGAGGAAGCGCTGGTCGTTGATCATCCCGACGAGCCGCCAGCCCTCCTTGATGCGCCGGTTCACGGTCTCCGCCTTCAGGCAGTGGATGCCGGCCGCGACGCCGTGGCGGTTCGCGGCCGCCAGCACCTTCTGCATCGCCTCCTCGAATTCGGGGTGGGGCGGCTCGAGCGAGGGAGCGAGCCCCGCCGACGCGCACCAGTCGTTCGGCCCGACGTAGCAGGCGTCGACGCCGGGCACCGACAGGATCGCGTCGATGTTCCGGACGGCGTCCACGTGCTCGATCTGGGCGATGACGAGGATCTCGTCGTTGGCGCGCGCGAAGTAGGTCGGCGGGTCGGTCTTGAACGACAGCGCGAAGCGGCCGGCGCCGAGGCTCCTGGTGCCCGCGGGCGGGTACTTGCACGCGCGCACGAGCAGCTCGGCCTCCTCGCGCGTCCTCATGTTCGGCGCCAGCACGCCCCAGGCCCCGGCGTCCAGCACGCGCTTGACGTTCTCCTCGTTGAGGGCGTGGACGCGCACGAACGGCGCGCAGTCGTACCGGGTGATCGTCGCGAACATCGTCGCCATGGTGGCGAGGTCGATCGGGCCGTGCTCTCCGTCCACCAGGAGCCAGTCGAACCCGACCGACGCCATCAGCTCGGCGACGAGCGGGTCGCCGAAGTTCAGGAGAGAGCCGAAGCAGGGCTTGCCGCGCTTGATCCGCTCCTTCACGTGATTGGCGAGCATGCCGGTCCTTTCGATGCTCTTGTCGGTGTCGCGCCGCGAGTATACCGTAGCTCGCATGACTACGCTGAAGGCCCCCATCGTGATCGGGCGCGACCACCTCGACTCGGGCTCCGTCGCCTCGCCGAACCGCGAGACGGAGTCCATGCGCGACGGCTCGGACGCGATCGCCGACTGGCCCGTGCTGAACGCGCTCCTGAACACCGCGGCGGGCGCGACGTGGGTGTCGGTGCACCACGGCGGCGGCGTCGGCATCGGCTACTCGATCCACGCGGGCATGGTCGTCGTCGCCGACGGCACGCCCGAGGCCGCGCGGCGGCTCGAGCGCGTGCTGACGACCGACCCGGGCACCGGCATCATGCGCCACGCGGATGCGGGCTATCCGGAGGCGATCGCCGAGGCCCGGCGCCACGGCCTCGACCTGCCGGGGATCACGACGTGAGAGTCCGCGCGCTCGAGGTCCTCGACGCGCTGAAGGAGCAGCGGGCGTTCTCCCTGCCGACGGCCGACGCCTGGGCCGGCCCGACGCAAGGGTCCTGGACGTAGCCGGATGCCCGTCACGCCGTTTCATCTGGGGCCGGCGGTCATCGTCAAGGCGGCGTGCCCGCGCTGGTTCAGCCTCGGCGTCTTCGCGATCGTCCAGGCCGCGCTCGATGTCGAACCGACCTGGAACATCGTGGCCGGACGCTACCCGGTGCACGGCGCGCTCCACACGCTGCCGGGCGCGCTCCTCTTGTCGGCGGCCGTGATCGTCCCGGCGCGCCACGTGGTCGCCCGGTTCTTCCCGGTCTCCTGGACGGCCGCGGTCGCGGGCGCGCTCGTCGGCGGGGGCTCGCACGTGCTGCTCGACGCGGTGATCCACCCCGACGTCGTGCCCTTCGCCCCGTGGCTCGCGGGGAACGCGCTGTTCGTCCCCGGGAGCTTCGTGTGGGCGCACGCGCTGTGCGCCGCTGCCGGCCTGCTCGGCGGCATCGCCTGGTACGCGCGGCACCGCCGGGCGGCGACGGCATGAACGCGCCCGCCGATCTGGTCGTCATGAATATCGGTGAGCTGGTGACGTGCGAGCCCGCGCTCCACGGCGCCTGGGCGATGGGCCTCGAGCACGAGGTGGGCTCGCTCGCCCCGGGCAAGCAGTGCGATCTCCTGCTCGCCGACGTCCCGAACCGGCGCTATCTCTCCTACTACTGCGGCGTGAACCACGTGAGCCGTGTCCTCAAGCGCGGCGACGTGGTCTACCAGCGACCCCCATGAGACTGCTTCCCGACCTGGTGCTGACGGAGTCCGGCTGGAAGTCGGGCCGGGCGGTGGTGCTCGACGGCGGCCGCATCGGCGCGATCGAGCCGGCGGGCCGGCTCTGGCCCGGCGACCTGACGCTCGGGGGCAAGGCGCTCCTGCCCGGCACCGTGAACGCCCACTGCCACACCTTCCAGTCGCTCCTGCGCGGGCTCGGCGACGACCTCGACTTCATGGGCTGGCGCGACCGGGTGCTCTATCCGTTCTCCCAGAGGCTCGACCGCAACGGCATCAAGCTCGGCGCGGCGTTCGCGTTCGCCGAGATGGCGCTCCACGGCGTCACCACCTGCGTGGATTTCTTCTACCTTCACGACGAGGGCAACGAGAATGCCGAGGCGGTCATCGACGCCGCCGGCGAGGTCGGGATCCGCCTGGTGCTCGCACGCGCGATGTACGACTGGGAGGGCGCGCCCGCGCGCTATCGCGAGTCCCCCGCCGACGCGACCAAGCGGGTGCGGGAGCTGATCGCGCGCCACCGGAACGGCGCGACCGTCCTCGTTCAGCCCGCCCCCCACAGCCCTCACGGCGCCTCCCCCGCGATGATCAAGGCGGGCTGGGAGGTCGCGGAGGCCGAGAACACGCCCTTCCACATCCACGTGGCCGAGGGGCGCTACGAGGGCGAGCGGACGGTGAAGGAGCACGGCGCCACGCCGATCCGCTACCTCGACCGGCTCGGCGTCCTCGGGCCCCGGACGATCGGCGTCCACTGCGTCTGGCTCGACGGCGAGGAGATCGCGTTGATGGGGGAGCGGCGCGCGGCGCTCGCCTACTGCCCCAGCTCCAACATGTTCCTCGGCGACGGCATCACGCGCGTCCCCGAGCTGCTCCGGGCCGGCGTGCGGGTCGGCCTCGGGACGGACGGCGGCTGCACGAACAACCGCCTGTCGGTCTTCGAGGAGATGCGCATGACGTCGCTCCTGCAGCGCGTCCGGCTCCTCGACGGCACGGCGCTCTCCGCCGAGACGGCGTTCACCCTCGGCACGCGCTCGGGCGCCGAGATGCTCGGTGTGGACGCCGGCGTCATCGCGCCCGGCAAGCTCGCCGACCTCGTCGCGGTGGACCTCGGCCACGCCTCGCTCCACCCGAGGAACGACATCCTGAAGTCGATCGTGTACGCGATGTCGCACCAGGCGGTGACGGACGTGTGGATCCACGGGCGGCGCATCGTGGACGGGGGGCGCCTCACGACGCTGGACGCGCGCGAGCTGCTCGCCCGCGTGAGCGAGCTGACGCGGGGCTGGAAGATTTGACGCTCCAGGAGGACTACAACTCCATGGGCGCGACGGCCGCGCTCAAGCTCCGCGCGGCGCTCACGCCGGGGCGGGGGAGTGCGGCGGCGCGCGCCGCCGTCCGCCGGCGGATCGCGCCCCTCGCCGAGGACCGCTATCTCAAGGCCGACCTCGACGCCACGCTCCAGCTCTGCGCCGAGGGCGCGGTCCTCGCGGCGGTGGAAGCGGCGGTCGGCCCGCTCGAATGACCGCGGCGCGGGTGTGGCTCCTCGTGGTGGGGGGACTGCTCGCCGCGACCGCGGCGCACGCGCAGATGGCGGGCGTCTGGGACCGCGGCCTCACCGGCCGCGGCACGCCGCGCTGGGCCGAGCGGGACGGCAAGCTCATCTACCGCGGCGGCGCGGCGTCCGCGTGGGCCGTCCTCCGCGACGCCTCGGTCCGCGACGGGTGGGTGCAGGTGCGCCTGCGGCCCATCGGCGGCCGCCAGGACCGGGCGGGTGGCGTGATCTGGCGCTGGCGCGACGCGAACAACTACTACGTCGCGCGGGCGCACGCGCTCGCGGGCAACGTCGTCGCGTTCAAGGTCGTCGACGGCCGGCGTGTCGACCTCACGCTGGTGGACGGGCCGACCGGGCCGGAAGGGGCGCGGGCGGGCGTGACGTCGGCGACGTGGCACACGCTCCGCGTGGACTTCGCGGGCGGGGAGTTCCGCGTGACGTTCGACGGCCGGCGGCTCTTCGCGGTCCGTGACGACGCGCTCGCGGAGCCGGGCGGCGCCGGGGTCTGGTCCAAGGCCGACAGCGTCACCGAGTTCCAGAAGTTCGAGTACGCGGCGACCACCGTTCGTGAGTAGTGCGGGCTAGGAGCGCTTCAGCGGGACGACGGAGGACTCGCGGGCCGGCGGCGCGGCCTCGACCGGCCGGGCCTTGGTCATCCGGCAGTGGCCCTCGAAGAGCACGCCTTCCTCGACCACCACGACGGGCGCCTCGACGTCGCCGTAGACGCGGGCGCTGCCGCGGAGCTCCACGCGCTCGGACGCGCTGACGTTGCCGACGACTTCGCCGCTGATGAGCACGATGCCGGCGCGAATGGAGGCGTTGACCACACCCTTCTCGCCGACGATGAGGCTGTCATTGGAGACGATCTCGCCGCGGAAGCGGCCGTTGATCATGACGGTGCCGCTGAACGTGTACTTCCCCTCGATCTCCGAGCCTTCGTCGATGAAGGCGGTGAGAGCATTCCCCTTGACGGAGGGCTTCCCGCTCTTCCTCCACAGCATGGGCGCCGTCCCGCGCGGGCGGGGTTACCTCTGCCCGAACTGCTGGCCCACCCGCTTCTCCTCGATCGGGACCACCTGGCGTGCGGCGGCCTCGTGCATCTTGGTCACGTTGCCGTTGAAGAAGCCGCCCTTCGAGATCACGAGGGAGTCGGTCTGGATGTTGCCGCTCACCCGGCCCGTCTCGGTGATCTCCACGTTGCCGGTGGCGACCATGTTGCCCTCGTAGTGGCCCATGACGATCGCGTCCACCGTCTGGACGTTGGCGTTGACGACGCCCTTCTCGCCGATCACCAGCTTGCCGCCGACGTTCAGCTCGCCGCCGACCTCGCACTCGATCTGGATGGAGTCCGCGATGTCGAACTTGCCCTCCATCCGCGCGTGGTCGCCGACGACGGTCAGGAGCGTGATGGGCGCGGCGGGCTTGCCGTTGTCGGGGGGCACCGGGGCGGCCGGCTTCTGCGTGCTCTTCCTGTCTCCGAACATCGAGGGCCTCCTTGCTGTAGGGGACACCGCTCGAATGAGCGAATTCGCCAAGGGAAGTGGGAGGCCAGAATTAGCACCGTTGGCGGGGGGTGTCAACCCCGCTTCGGGCAGCCCCCAGGGCCACGGTCAAAGTCGGCGGCTCTAGCGTCAGTTCCGCGACTCGGCAG
>JBBTPF010000218.1:0-2986 GCA_038066295.1 Candidatus Methylomirabilota bacterium
CGAGGGCCGAGGGCCACGGCGCCGCGTTCCAGGCGGGCGCCCGCGCCGTCGCGGCGCCGATCGCGCTCGCCCTGGCACTCGTCGTCGCGGGGGGAGCGGCCGGCTCGGCGGGGCTCCTCGCGACTGCGGCGGCGCTGGTGGCTGCGCTCGCCCTGGCGTGGTTCATGGCGCTTCGGCTCTCGGGGGTCACGGGCGACGTGCTCGGGGCGGCGATCGAGGTCGCCGAGCTGACCGCGCTCCTCACGGTGTCGGCGTGGGCGCACGCGGGACTCTGATCCACCTGCTGCGCCACGGCGAGGTGGAGCTCGCCGGGACGCGCCGGTTCATCGGGCACCTCGACGTGCCGCTCTCGGAGGTGGGGGAGCGCCAGAGCGTGGCGCAGGCCGCGCGGCTCGCCGGTGTGGCGCTGGCGGCGGTCTTCACGAGCGATCTTGCCCGCGCCCGGCGCACGGGCGAGATCGTCGGCGCGCCCCACGGCCTCGCGCCCACGGTCGTGCCCGCGCTGCGCGAGATGGCGATGGGGCGCTGGGACGGTCTCACCGCCGAGGAGATCCGCGCGCGCGAGCCGGCCCTTTTCGCGGACTGGATGGCGCGGATCGGCGAGTGCCCGTTCCCCGAGGGCGAGAGCGTGCCCGACCTCCAGGCCCGGGCCTGGCCCGCGTTCGAGGCGATCGCCGGCGCGTACGCCGGGCGGTCGGTCGCCGTCGTCGCGCACGGCGGGACGAACCGCGCGCTCCTCTGCGCCGCGCTCGGCCTGCCGCTCCGGCTGATCCTGGCCCTCGGCCAGGACTACGGCGCGCTCACGGTCCTCCAGCGTCTCGAGGACCGGTGGCACCTCCGGCGGCTCAACGAGCCTCCGGTGCTATAATCCGCGCGCGAATGTTGTATCGGAGCGCGTGCACGGCTCCACCGAAGGTGACGAGTGACAGATACGGGTCTTGAGCCGCCGCTGATCCAGATGTACGCGGGGATGCTGCGCGTCCGGCTCTTCGAGGAGCGCGTGCGCGAGCTGTTCGCCGGCGGGCGCATTCCCGGCTTCCTGCACACCTCCGTCGGCCAGGAGGCGGTCGCGGCCGGCGTCGCCGCGGCGCTGCGCCCCGACGACTACATGCTCTCGACCCACCGCGGCCACGGCCACCTCGTCGCGAAGGGCGGCTCGCTCCGCGGGCTCATGGCCGAGCTCTACGGCAAGGCGAACGGGATCTGCCACGGCAAGGGTGGCACGATGCACATCGCCGACGCGTCGGTGGGCTACCTCGGGGCCAACGGCGTGCTGGCGTCCGGCTGCGTGCTGGCGCCGGGCGTCGGGCTCTCGATCAAGCACCGGGGGTCGGGGCAGGTGGTCGTGACGTACTTCGGCGACGGCGCCGCCAACCGCGGCCCGTTCCACGAGGGCGTGAACATGGCGGCGCTCTGGAAGCTCCCGGTCGTCTTCTTCTGCGAGAACAACCGCTGGGCCTCGACGACGGCGCACGGGCAGTCGACCGCGGGCGGCTCGATCGCGGCGCGCGCCGCGGGCTACGGCATCCCGGGCGAGGCGATCGACGGCAATGACGTCCTCGCGGTGTGGGCGGCCGTCACGCGCGCCGCGGAGCGGGCGCGCGGCGGCGACGGGCCCTCGCTCATCGAGGCGCACACGATCCGCTGGGTGGGCCACTTCGAGGGCGACCCGCAGGCGTACCGGCCGAAGACCGAGGCGGCGGAGGGGCGGCAGCGGGACCCGATCGCGCGGCTCGAGGCCGTGCTGCGGGAAAAGAACCTCCTCGACGACGCGCACGTCGGTCGAGTCCGCAGCGCGATCGTCGCCGAGATCGACGACGCGGTCGCCCACGCCGAGGCGAGCCCGCTGCCCGCGCCCCAGGACGCGCTGACCGATCTCTTCGCCCACTACCCCTGGAGAGACTAGTGGACCGTCCTCGAGCTCATGCTGAGGATCCCCCAGCACCCGAGGCCGGGGCTGATGGGCGCGGGCGACAGGGGTCCCGGGACCCGTTCCCGCCCCGCTCGTCGCGGACCGGGCGCGCCCGGCTGGAGCCCAGCCGCAACGGGGCAGCGGACGCGTGCCGCGTGGTCCCGGGACCCCTGTCGCCCGCGCCCGTCGGCCCCGCCGCGCGGGACGAGCGCGGCGATCGTTGACATGACGTCCCGGACGGAACACTAGCGTGCCGGTCATGGATTTCGGCGACGCCCTGAACCTCGCGCTCCGCGAGGAGATGCGCCGCGACGAGCGCGTCTACTGCATTGGCGAAGACATCGTGCTCGGCGTGCCCTTCGGCGTGACCAAGGGTCTCCTCGAGGAGTTCGGCGCCGACCGCGTGCTCAACGCGCCGATCTCCGAGGCCGCGATCGTCGGCTCGGCGATGGGCTCGGCGATCACGGGCCTCGTCCCCGTCGTGGACATGCACTTCGCCGACTTCGTGACGTGCGCGATGGACGAGGTCGCGAACCAGATCGCGAAGTCGCGCTACATGTTCGGCGGGCAGATCGACTGCCCGCTCGTGCTGCGGATGCCGTACGGCATCGGGCGCTCCGGCGGCGGCCACCACTCGAACTCGGTCGAAGCCTGGTTCATCAACATCCCGGGCCTGAAGGTGTGCATTCCGTCGACGCCTGGAGACGCTCGAGGCCTGCTGAAGACCGCGATCCGCGACCCCGATCCCGTGCTGGTCTTCGAGCACCGCGGCCTCTATCGCGTGACGGGCGAGGTCCCCGACGCCGAGACGCTCGTGCCGCTCGGCTCCGCCGACGTCAAGCGCCCCGGGCGCGACGTGACGGTCATCGCCACGGCGCGGATGGTCCACGAGAGTCTCGAGGCGGCGCGGCGGCTCGCCGAGGAGGGGGTCGAGATCGAAGTCGTGGACCCGCGGAGTCTCGTGCCGCTCGACCGCGACACGCTCGTCGCCTCCGTGCGGCGGACGAACCGCGTGGTCGTCGCCGAGGAGGGGCCGATGCGCGGGTCCACGGGCGCGTGGCTCGCGTGGGTGAT
>JBBTPF010000219.1:0-19665 GCA_038066295.1 Candidatus Methylomirabilota bacterium
CACGATGTCGGTCTCCGAGACCGTGCGATGGAGCGTGCGGAACGTCGCGCCGATCTCGTGCTGCTCGAAGTTCAGGCCGTGAGTTTTCATCGGTCACCTCCGTCGGGGATGGTGTCAGCCGCCGCTCGCCGCTCAAAGACCATCAGCCAGTGATCGGAGCGCGGCGCGTACGAGGCGGCCTCCGGCCCCCACACGTACGTCGTTCGCTGGGGCGTGATGATATCGATGACGCCGATCCTGTCGAACCTCTTCCGATAGTCCTCGAACCACCGGAAGACCGTCTGGTCCGATTCCGGCACGACCAGCCACGAGGTCCAGATCTTGACGAAGACCACGTAGCGCGGATTCGCGGCCTCGATCTGGCCGATCATCTGGCGCTGCATCGCCGCGGCGTACGGGTGAGGCTCCATCAAGGCGTACGTGTAAATGTAGCCCGTGGCGGCCTGCCGGTCCGCATAGAAGTAGATCTGGGGCTCGGACCCGACGACGGCGATCCGGTCCTCGCGGGACGTCCGCTCCCTGATGTACCGAGCGACGTCCACGGATTCGGGGAAAGGGTTCCGGCCGTAGAGCGCGCGGACGATCTGGTGCGAGGTGCCCTCGAAGAGAATCGCGCGCTCTAGGTAGACGAGGTGCAGCGGGGGGACGGCGGCCAGCGCGATCGCGGCTCCGTATCGCAGCACCGGCGCGCGGACGGAAGAGAGGAGTCGCGTCATCGAATCGACGGCGATGCCCGCCAGGAGCGCGAGGGCCGGGAGCAGGAGCACGAAGTACTGGTTTCGGAAGTAGAGCCCTGCGGACACCGCGAGGAACGAACAGGCGCAGAGCAGGCCGACGACGGCGCGCTTCGATCGCGCCCGCTCGTCCCAGACGAGCGCCGACAGCCCGAGGGCGGCGAGGCCGGCGGCGAGGTAGGACGTCGGCAGGATCGAGCCCAGCGCTCCGGCGAGGTTGGCTCCCCCCTTCGCGAGCGGCACGGCCGTGGCGTACGCGAACGCGTACGTGAACGTCCAGAACCAGAAGGTGGCGAACGTGCCCGTCAGCGCCATGAGCAGGCAGAGCGTCGCGAGCGGCGCCAGCGCGCCCGCCGCGACCGTCGCGCTGAGCCGGAGCCGGCGGCGGACGTCGCCGGGCGCGCGCGCGGCGACGTACAGGACGGCGAACAGGGCGAACGCGCCGCCGCTCTGCTTGACGAGCAAGGCCGCGCCGAAGAGCGCGCCGCTGCAGAAGAGGGCGAGGGGCCGGCGGGACTCGATCGCGCGAAGGAGGGCGAGCAGGCCTGCGAGGGCGAGCGGAAGGACGAAATGTTCCGCGTGCCCGGTGGGAGAGAACAGCCTCGGGCTCAGCGAGAGCGCGGCAAAGGCAGCGCTCGCGGCCACGCCGGCGGTCGCAGTGAAGAGTCGGACCGCGACCAGGAACACGAGGACGATCGTCGCGGCGTTGACGACGAGCAGTCCGAGGTGAATGCCCGTCGGGGTCTGGCCGAAGATCGCGAGCATCACGGCATAGATGCCGTAGATACCCGGCATCTTGAAGTTGTACGCCGTCGCGTAGGGCGGGATGCCCTGGAGCAGGAGCTGGCCGAAGTAGGCGTATTCGCCCTCGTCACGGTCGAGCGGGAGCTCGAGCAACCGGAGCCGGATCCCCGCGGTGACCAACACGATGAGCGTCAGGAGGCAGAGAACGATCCTGTGGCCCCGGCGCGGCGACGCGAGGGTCGGGCCGTGGCCGTTCATCGTCCGCTCCTCCGCCGTTCGTAGACCGCGAGCCAGATGTCCGAGCGTGGCGTGTAGCGCGCCGCTTCGTCGTCCCAGGCGTAGACCGGCTCCCGCCCCGGCAGGAGGTCCACCACGCCGACGCGGATGAAGCCCCGCTGGTACGCCTCGAACCAGTGGAAGATCGTCATGTCCGACTGCGGCTTCGGGAGCCACGAGCGCGGCGCGCTCACGAAGACCAGATACTTCGGGTTCGCGCCCTCGATTTCCCGGATCATCTCCCGCTGCATCGCCAGCGCGTATCGGTGGAGCTCCATCAACGGGTACGTATAGATGTGCCCGGTCGCCGACCGGCGGCCCGCGTAAAAGTAGATCTGCGGCTCCGAGCCGACGACCGCGACGCGGTCGGCCTGGCCCGTCCGCTCCCTGATGTAGCGCGCGATCTCGATCGACTCGGGGAACGGATTGCGCCCGTAGATCGCGCGGGAGACCTGGACCGGCCCGAGCTCGAGGAGGACCGCGCGCGAGGCGTACACGGGCTGGAGGACCGCGATCGCGGCGAGGGCGGCGGGGAGCCCGGCGCTCAGCCGGGGGACCCGGCTGGCGGCCAGCAGCCCGGCGACCGCGCGCGCTCCCAGCGCCGCGAGCGTCACGACGGCGGGCAGCATCAGGAGGAAGTAATGCTGCCTGAAGTGAAGCCCGGCTGCCGTCGCGAGGACGGAGGCCGCGAGCAGGAGCAGGAGGAAATCGCGCCGGCGCCGGTCGGCGTCACGCGCGAGGGCGGCGGTGCCGATGGCGGCGAGCGCGAGGAGGACCGACGAGGAGGGCGCGACGGCCGCGAGCGCGCGCCGGAGATTTCCCAGGCCCGTGGGGAGATCGGTCGCCCCCGCGTACTCCGCCGCGTAGGCGAACGTCCAGAACCAGAAGGTCCCGAAGGTCCCTGCGGCGAGCAGGAGCAGACAGACGGCCGCGAACGGGCCGAGCGCCGCGAGGAGCAGCGCCCCCGCGGCGCGGATCCGCTCGGGCCATGCAGGGGGAGGCGAGCCGGAGCGGCCGAGCAGGACGTACGCCACCGCGCCCGCGGCGAAGAACGCGCCGCTCTGCTTCATGAGGAGCGCCACACCCAGGAGGAGCCCGCTCGCGACGAGCCAGCCGGGGCGCCGCGCCTCGGTGGCGCGCAGGAGGGCGAGCAGGCCGCCGCCCGCGGGCAGGAGGACGAAGTGCTCGGCGTACGCCGCCGTGCCGAGGAGCCTCGGATTGATCGCGAGGGCCGCGAACGCTGCGCTCGCGACGACTCCGGTCGCGCGCCCGGCGAGGCGCGCCACCAGCCTGTACACGAGGACTGCCGTCGCCGCGCTGACGACGAGGAGGCCCAGATGAACGCCGGCGACCGTCCGGCCGAAGAGCGCGAGGCTCGCGGCATACGCCCCGTAGATGCCGGGCAATTTCAGGGTGTAGGCGCCGCCATACGGCGGGACGCCCTGGAGCAGGAGCTGGCCGACGTAGGCGTACTCGCCCTCGTCGCGGTCGAGCGGCACCTCGAGCAGGCGCAGGCGGATCGCGACCGCCGCGAGGACGGCGAGGCTCACGAGCGACCACGCGAGGCGCCGGCTCATCGGGCGTCCACCTTCCGGTAGAGGGTGACGGGCGGCCGATCGGTCGGGGCGCGGAAGACGTGACGGTCCGGCTCGGGAATGTTCTCCCAGATCGTGTCCGCCACCGGCAGGTCCACGCGGCGGTAGCGCTCGGGCGGGATCTCGGTCCTGAGGTACCGGAGCGTGCGCTCCGTGTCCTCTTGTGCGCCCGGCCCCGAGGACCGAAATCTGAAGAAGTACCGGGCGACGATCCAGTCGGGCAGGGGCCAGCCCGCGAGGCTCTGGCAGCCCTGGCCTCCCCGGATCTCCAGCTCCGTGTAGAAGCGGAGGGGCAGATCGCCGTACGTGATGAAGACCCGCTCGCCCGGCCTCGCCTCGGCCCGGAGGTGGGTGACGATTGCCCTGATCGGACCGCCCACGTCGTGGGTGACCTCACCGACGTACTTGAGGAGCGGCGAGCCGACCGACCCCTGGAGCAGATCGGCACGGTCCACGAAGAGCGCGAGCGCGAGCGCGGCGACCGCCAGGGGGCGGTTCACCGGCCAGACCGCGCGGATCACGCACGCTTGGAGCAGTGCCAGCGCGGGCAGGAGGGTGATCGCGTAGCGGAAGAAGACGAACGGCGTGAGCGCGACGAAGACGAGGTGGCCGAGCACCAGAAGAACCAGGGCGAGGGTGAGCCGCACGTGGGGCCACTCCGCCGGCCGCCCGCGCGTGAGCCGGGCGCGCGCCACGAGGACCGCGGCGAGGAGCCCCGCGGGAAGCGCGTAGAGCTCGATCCGCCAGGCGTAGCCCCAGAGGTTCGCGAAGAACCCGGCGAAGGAGAGCCCAGCGAGCGTGGCGCCGCTCCTGGCGCCGAGATCGAACGCCGGCGCCCACGGGAGGATCAGAACCAGCGCTCCGAGGCCCGCCACGGCGAGCCGGAGGGCGGCCTGCCTGTCACGCGTGACGGCGACGGAGGCGGTGGCCAAACCCGCGAGCGTCGCGAAGAAGAGCAGGTAGTTCGCGTGGAACACGAGGCCGAGCGCCAGCGCCAGCCCGAGGACGGCGAAGCGCCGGTCGCGCAGCGCGCCGAAGAAGAAGTAGAGGGTCCAGATCGCGCCGAAGATCGCGAGGCTGTAGTAGCGGCCCTGGCGGACGTGGAGGAGGAACGGCACCGCGAGGAGGAGGATCGCGGCGGCGAGCCCGGCGGTGGCGCGCTCGCCGAAGAGCGAGGCGCCGACCACGTAGAGCGAAAGCACGCAGAGCACGCCGAGAACCGCGAACGGCAGGCGGGCGGCCAGCGTGCTCGGGCCGAAGAGCTTGAACGACAGCGCCGTCGCGTAGATCGGCAGCCACGGCGTCTGCCGCCAGAGGTAGTTCTCGTCGTAGTCGGCGCCGCACTCCTGGGAGACGAGGTCCCTGCCGTCCCAGGCGACGGGCGCGCCGAAGCGGAGCACGTTCTTCGCGAGGAGGGCGGTCTCGGCCTCGTCGTCCCAGAGGTACCGGTGGTCGAGGCTCGGGAAGATCAGGAGGGAGGCCAGGGCCAGGAGGACGGCCGGAAGGGCCGCCGATCTATTCACCGAGGTACGCGCGTCGGACCTCCGCATTGTCCGAGAGCTCCGCGGCGGTCCCCGTGAGCGCGATCGTCCCGGTCTCGAGCACGTACCCCCGGTGGGCGATGGAGAGGGCCATGGCGGCGTTCTGTTCCACCAGGAGGATCGTCGTCCCCTGGCGGTTGATGTCGGCGATGGTGTCGAAGATCTGCTCGACCAGCACCGGCGCCAACCCCATGCTCGGCTCGTCCAGGAGGAGCAGGCGCGGGCCGACCATCAGCGCGCGCCCGATCGCGAGCATCTGCTGCTCGCCGCCGGAGAGCGTGCCCGCGACCTGGCCGACGCGCTCCTCGAGCCGCGGGAAGAGGGCAAAGACCCGGTCGAGATCGCCGGCGATGCCTGCGTCGCGTCTGAGATAGGCGCCCATCACGAGGTTCTCGCGGACGGTCAGCCGGTTGAAGATGCGCCGCCCTTCCGGCACGTGCGCGATGCCCTTCCGGACGATGTCGTGCGGCGGCAGGCCAGCGAGCGGCTCCCCGTCGAGCGTGACCGTGCCGCGCGTCGGGTGGAGCAGGCCCGAAATGGTCTTGAGCGTGGTCGTCTTGCCGGCGCCGTTGTTTCCGAGGAGCGCGACGATCTCGCCGCGGCCGACCCCGAGCCCGACGCCCTTCAGGGCGCGGATCTCCCCGTAGGCGACTTCGAGCGCGTCAACGCTGAGCATGGTCCTCCCGGCGGTGCCCGGGCTGCCGGGTGCCCAGGTACGCCTGGATCACCCGGGCGTTCGACTGGACCTCCCGCGGCCGGCCCTCGGCGATCTTCTCGCCGTGGTCGAGGACCGTCACCCGGTCCGAGACCTCCATGACGACGCGCATGTTGTGCTCGATCAGCACGATCACGAGCCCGAGGTCCGCGACGAGGCTGCGCAGGAGCCCCATGAGCGCCCCCGCCTCGCCCTGGGTCATTCCGGCCGTCGGCTCGTCCAGCAGGAGGAGCGACGGCTCGGAGGCGAGCGCGCGGGCGATCTCCAGCCGCCGCTGGTCGCCGTAGGGCAGGTTCCGGGCGACGTCGTTCGCGGCGGCGCGGAGCCCGACGCGCTCGAGCAGGCCGGCCGCGCGGGCGGCCAGACGGCCTTCGGTCTGGTGGAAGTGCCCACGATGTGAGAGGACGTCCCAGAGCCCGAGGGGGATGCGGGCGTGCATGCCGACCAGGACGTTCTCGATGGCGGTCATGTTCACGAAGAGGCGGATGTTCTGGAACGTGCGGCAGATGCCGAGCGCCGTGATCTGGTCGGGGCGCAGGCCGAGGAGCGGACGCCCCTTGAACGTCACGGTGCCCTCGTCCGCGCCGTAGAGGCCGGTGAAGATGTTGAAGAGCGTGGTCTTGCCAGCGCCGTTCGGACCGATCATGGACGCGATGCCAGCGTCGAGCGTGAAGTCCACGTTCGCGAGCGCGGTGAGGCCGCCGAACCGCTTGGTGATACCGCGGGCCTCGAAGAGGGCGGTCACGACTTCTCCAGGTGCGCCAGCTCGCGCGCGCGGCGGCGCACGGGGAAGATCCCCTGCGGGCGGAAGATCATCATGAGGATCAGGATGATGCCGAAGATCATGCGCTCGTACTTCGCCGGCTCGAGCTGCGTGGGGAGGTTCGCCAGGCTGTAGCCGAAGACCGCCACGCCCGCGTTCTTCAGCTCGTTGAGCCAGAGCGAGAACCCCTTGAGCACCTGGAGGTTCAGGACGGTCACGACCGTCGCGCCCAGGACCGCGCCCGGGATCGACCCCATGCCGCCGAGGATCACCATGGCGAGCACGCCGATGGACTCGAGGAACGTGAACGACTCTGGGTTGATGAACACCTGCTTCGCCGAAAAGACCACGCCCATCACGCCGGCGAAGGAGGCGCCGCAGGCGAACGCCAGGAGCTTCGCCCGCACCAGCGGGACGCCCATGGCCTGCGCCGCCAGCTCGTCCTCGCGGATCGCCTCCCACGCCCGGCCGATGTGCGAGTCCTCGAGCCGCCGGTTCACGAGAATGACGGCGATCACGATGAGCAGGACCAGGAAGTAGGAGGCCTCAGAGTACGCGAGGCCGAAGGGCACGGGCGGCCGCGTGATCGGCGTGATCCCCTTCGGGCCGTTCGTGATGTTGATCGGCTTGTCGAGGTTGTTGGCGAGGACGCGGATCACCTCGCCGAAGCCCAGCGTGACGATCGCCAGGTAGTCGCCGCGCAGGCGCAGCACCGGCAGGCCGAGCAGCACGCCGGTGCCGGCCGCGACGAAGAGCCCGACGAAGATGAACGCGAAGAACCACCAGGGCGCCAGCGGGAAGGCGTTGCCGCCGAAGATCTGGTTCGCGTGGGGCGAGCCGAAGATCGCCCACGAGTACGCGCCGACGGCAAAGAAGGCGACATATCCGAGGTCCAGGAGCCCGGCCAGCCCCACCACGATGTTGAGGCCGAGCGCCAGCGCGACGAAGATGCCGACCTGCGTCGCGACCTCGAGATAGTAGCCGTTGAAGTAGCCGATCACCGGCATGAGGACCAGGAGCGCCACGGCCAGGAGTGCGGCGCGGAGCCAGGCGGGGATCCGGGCGCGGTAGACGAAGAGCAGCGACGCCTGGAAGAGCAGGAAGACGAGCACCGAGCGCGGGAAGGTGGCGACGGCCCACGCCGAGAGGCCCACCAGGGCGATGGCGAGCGCGCCCTGGATCACGCGCGCTCCCGCACGACCTCGCCGAGCAAGCCCTTGGGCCGGAAGATGAGGATCAGGATGAGGACCGAGAACGCGAAGATGTCCTTGTACTCGGCTCCGAACGCGCCGCCCGTCAGGAGCGAGAGGTACGACGCGGCGAACGCCTCGAGGAGCCCGAGCACGATCCCGCCGATCATCGCGCCCGGGATATTGCCGATCCCGCCCAGGACCGCCGCGGTGAACGCTTTGAGCCCGGGGATGAACCCGCTGTAGGGATTGATCAGGCCGTATTGCACGCCGAAGAGCACGCCCGCCGCGCCGCCCATCGCGCCGCCGATGAGGAACGTGAGCGAGATGATGCGGTTCACGTCGATCCCCATGAGGCTCGCCGCCGCCTGGTCCTCGGCGACGGCGCGGATCGCGGTGCCGATCTTCGTCCGGTTCACGAGCAGGTGCAGCACCCACAGCATCAGGAGGGCCGCCACGATCACGACGATGGACTTCACCGAGACGTCGAGGGTCGCCGTGAGCTCGAAGCGGTGGTTGAGCGCGTCCATCGTCGGGTAGACGAGGTTGAACTCGTTGCGCCAGACGGACTCGACGAGGCGGATCAGGTCCTGGAGGAAGAACGAGACGCCGATCGCCGAGATGAGCGGGATCAGCCGCGGCGCCGTCCGGAGCGGCCGATACGCGATGCGCTCGACCGTGACGGCGAGCGCGCCGCTGACGGCCATGCCGGCGACGAGGATCAGGAGGAGGACGAACGGCCAGGGCAAGCCGTCGAAGAGGCCGGCGGACCGGAGGGCCAACAAGATTTCGACCCCGACGAACGCGCCGACGATGAAGATCTCGGAATGCGCGAAGTTGATGAACTCGAGGACGCCGTACACCATCGTGTAGCCGAGCGCGATCAGCGCGTACATGAAGCCGAGGATGAGGCCGTCGAGAAGGACTTGCGGGAAGATGTCGATGAGGAGCTGAAGATCCATGCGCGGATGCCGTGGAAGAGACGGCTAGGGGGCGGGGGAGCCTTCCGGGACCTGTGTCGTTTTCAGGTTCCGGGGGGCTCCCCCGCCCCCCTGATCGACGCTACTTCTTCGCAGCCGGCCCTGCGATCGTCAGCCGCTTCACCTCTTTGTTGTCGCCCCACTTCTCCGGGTTGTCGCTCGCCACCTGGAGGACGAAGTAGAGCGCCTTCTTCGGATCGCCCTTCGCGTCGAACTCGACGGTGCCGGTGATGCCGGTGTGCCGGACGTCGCGGATCGCGGCCGTCACGCCGTCGCGGGTCGGCGCCTTGCCGCCCTTCGCAGCGGCTTCCATCGCCTTGATCGCGATCGCGGTCGCGTCGTAGGCCTGCGCCGCGAACGGCTCGGGGTTCTTCCCGAACTTCTTCTTGTAGTCCTCGGCGAACTGCTTCGCCTGCGGATAGACGGACACCGGGCCGGCCACCGACGTGTAGTACATGCCGACCACGGCCTTGCCCGCGATCTTCGTCAGGTCGGAGGAGTCCATGCCGTCGGGGCCGAGGAACTTCGCCTTCACGCCCTTCTCGCGCGCCTGCTTGAAGAACGGCGCGGCCTGCTCGTAGATGCCGCCGAAGTAGATCAGGTCGGGGTTCTTGGCCTTGATGGGCGTGATGATCGGGTCGAAGTTCGACTTCTCCTCCGTGCCCTCGAAGCCCAGGATCTTGACCCCCTTCTTCTCGGCGTCGGCCTTGAAGAACTCGGCCACGCCCTGCCCGTACGTCGTCTTGTCGTGGATGATGGACGCGGACTTCGCCTTCATCGTCCCCGAGGCGAACTCCGAGCCGACCACGCCCTGGACGTCGTCGCGGCCGCAGACCCGGAACACGTTCGCGTACCCGCGGTCGGTGACGGTGGGGTTCGTGTTCGCCGGCGAGATCATCGCGAGGTTGACTTCCTTGTAGACCTCGGAGGACGGGATGGCGACGCCGGAGTTGAGGTGGCCGATCACGGCCAGGATCTCCTTGTCGGCGATGATGTTCTTCGCGTTGGCCACGCCGACGTCGGGCTTGGCCTGGTCGTCGAACGGCACGAGGTCGACCTTGTAGCCCATCTTCTCGAGGTTGCCCTTGAACTTCTCGACGGCGAGCTGGGTGCCGAGCTTGATGCCCTCGCCGAGGGCGGCCTGGCCGCCGCTCAGCGGGCTCTGCGTGGCGATCTTGATCGTGCCCTTGCCCTGGGCCTCGAGGTTCGAGGCCGCCGGCAGGGCCGCGAGGACCAGCGCGGCCAGCAGAACGAAGGTGAGACGAACGGGATAGCGACTCATCAGGGCCCCTCCTTGGTCGTTGAATCGGCGGTGGTCGGTGGCCGCCATTATAGCGGCCGGCCGCGGGCGGTCAAGTCGCGCGCCGCGAAGATCGCCTGGAGGAACCGGCGCGTCGCGGCGGCCGGATCGGCGGCGCCGCAGACGGCCGAAATGACGGCGATCCCGTCGGCGCCTGCGCGGATCACCTCGCCGGCGGTCTCCGGCGTGATGCCGCCGATCCCGATCACCGGCAGGGCGGTCTCCAGCCTTATCTGACGGACGAGCTCCGGCCCGACCAGCTGGAAATCGGGCTTGGTCGCCGTGGCGAACATGGAGCCGACGGCGATGTAGTCGGCGCGGTCGTCGCGCGCCTGCCGGGCCTCGGCCAGGCTGTGGGTGGAGCGGCCGAGGATCATCCCCGGCCGGAGCAGCGGGCGCGCGGCCCGGGGCGGCAGGTCGTCCTGGCCGAGGTGGACGCCGTCGGCGCCGGCCGCGAGCGCCAGGTCAAGCCGGTCGTTCACGATGAACGTCACGCCGGCCCGGCGGCAGCGCGCGGCCAGGCGCTCGGCGAGCGGCAGGAGCCGCCCCGAGGGCCACTCCTTCTCGCGGAGCTGGACCAGGCGGCAGCCGCCCGCGATCACCGCCTCGAGGATCGCGTCGAGGTCCCGGCCGCGCGCCGCGGCACGGTCGAGGATGACGTAGAGCGACGGGTCCATCAGCCGCGGAGCCGGCCGGTGTCGGCAGTGGTGAAGCGGCCCTCGACGAACGCAGGATCGGCGAGGACCTTGAGCTGAAACGCGATGGAGGTCTTGACGCCCTCCACGAGGGTCTCGGCGAGCGCGCGGCGCATCCGGACGATCGCCTCCGCGCGGTCCTGGCCCAGGACGATGACCTTCGCGAGCAGCGAGTCGTAGAACGGGGGCACCGCGTACGGCGCCATCAGGTGGCTGTCCACGCGCACGTTGAAGCCGCCGGGCGGCACCCACGCCGTCACGCGGCCCGCGCTCGGCGCGAACGTCTCCGGGTCCTCGGCGTTGATCCGGCACTCGATGGCGTGGCCCTCGAAGCGGACGGCGTCCTGGCGGTAGCCGAGCGCCTCGCCGGCCGCGATGCGGATCTGCTCGCGCACGAGGTCGATGCCCGTGATCATCTCCGTCACGGGGTGCTCGACTTGCAGGCGGGTGTTCATCTCGATGAAGTAGTAGCGTCCCTCGGCGTCCACGACGAACTCGACGGTCCCCGCGTTCACGTAGTTGACGGCGGCGGCGGCGGCCAGTCCCGCGCGGCGCAACCCGCTGCGCGTCTCCGGCGAGAGCGCGGGCGGCGGCGATTCCTCGATCAGCTTCTGGTGGCGCCGCTGGACCGAGCAGTCGCGTTCGCCGAGGTGGATCCGGATCCCGTTCCTGTCGCCGAGTATCTGCACTTCGACGTGCCGCGCCTTCTCCACGAACTTCTCGCAGTAGATGTCGGAGGAGCCGAAGGCGGCGGCCGCTTCCGTCTGGCAGGCGTCGAACGCCGCGGCCGCCTCCGCGCGGCCGCGAACGATCCGCATGCCGCGCCCCCCCCCGCCCCCCGCCGCCTTGAAGATGACCGGGTAGCCGATTCGCTCCGCGACGTCCAGCGCCTCCGTCGAGCCCTTGAGCGGCGAATCGCTGCCGGGGACCACCGGCACGCCGGCCTGCTTCGCGAGCTGGCGAGCCTGCACCTTGTCGCCCATGAGCCGGATCGCCTCGGGCGAGGGGCCGATGAAGGTGATCGAGCAGGCGCGGCACACCTCGGCGAACGCGGGGTTCTCGGCGAGGAAGCCGTACCCCGGATGGATCGCCTCGCTGTCCGTGAGCTCGGCCGCGGAGATGATCGCGGGGATGTTCAGATACGAGAGGCGGGCCGCGTCGGGGCCGACGCAGATGGACTCGTCGGCGAGCCTCACGGGCAGCGAGCTGGCGTCCGCCTTCGAGTGCGCGATCACCGAGCGGATGCCCAGCTCGCGGCAGGTGCGGATGATCCGCAGCGCGATCTCACCGCGGTTGGCGATCAGGATCTTATGGAACAGGGGCGTTCACCCTCCCAGCAGCCGGCGCCACTGGGACTCGATCTCAGCCATCCGGAGCCCGTAGACCGCAAGCGTCGCGTCCGAGAGCATGGCACCCGCGCCGAGCCGCGCCAGCAGATCGCGCATCGCCTCCAGCCCGCCGCGGTCGAGGAGGTCCCGGACGATCCAGAGCGCGATCTCGTAGCCGGCCCGCGCTCGGAGGCGGTCAGGGTCGGCGACGAGCGCCTCGACGCCGGCCAGCGTGAGGCTGCCGGGAACGCGCAGCATCGGATCCGCGGGGGCCCCCTCGAGCGCCTGCGCCAGGCCCTCGTGGAGCCAGCGTGGCGCCCGGCCGCGCGAGAGGTGGTGGATGGCCGCGTGCGCGTATTCGTGCACGATCAGACGTTCGAGCTGGGCGGCCGGCGGCAGCGTCGGGTCGACCGGCAGGCGGATTTTCCCGTCGAACAGGCCCGTCGCCCAGCCGTGGACGCGCGTCACATCCTGGAACCGCTCGTGCTCGTAGAGGACCACGGTCAACCGCCCGCTCGGGCGGTAGGCGAGCGCGTGCCTCAGTCGCTCCGCGGCGCCGTCGAGCACGGCCACGATCTGCCGGCGCGCCTCTTCGGCGCGCGCGCCGCGATACTTCACGACGAAGTGCGCCGTGACGTCACGCTCGAAGCCCGCCTCTGCCTGCCGCTCGCGCTCCACCTTCTCGAGCAGGCGCCGGGCCGCCTCGTGCGCGGGCTCGCGCTCGAGCACGGCGCGCAGGTGGGCGATCGCGCTCGCCGGGTCGTCGCGGTCGTCGTAGAGGTGGGCGAGGAGCAGTCGAACCTCGGCGTCGAAGTCTCCGCTCGCCGCGCGCTCGAGCGGGCCGATCGCCTCGTCCGGGCGTCCGGCGTGCACGGCGGCGAGGCCCAGCCCCTTGAGCAGCGCGGGAGCGTCGGGCGCCCCCGCGAGGCCCTCGCGGAAGAGCAGCCGCGCTTCCTCGGGCCGTCGGTCGCGCAGCGCCTGCCAGCCCCAGCCCTCGAAGCAGCGGCTCACGCGGAGGTGCTTCGCCGCGTTCGCGGGATCGGCCTCGGCCGCCTGGCTGAAGCGCTCGCACGCCCGGGGGAACTGGCCCGAGGCGTACAGCCCGATCGCTTCGTCCGTCAGCGCGCGGGCGTCGCGCGCCGAGACGAGGACGACGGGACGGCCTGCGTCCCGGACCTCGTGGCGCGGGCCCTCGCGCCGGCCGGGGGCGAGCGCGGCGAGGGCGAGCGCGGCGAGGGCGGCGACCGAGAGCAGGCGGACGCCCGGGGTGGAAGTCACGCGGAGCGCTCAGGCCGTCGGATCGACCAGGAAGAGCGGCTGGCCGTACTCGACCGCGTGGCCGTTCTCGACGAAGATCTTCGCGACGCGGCCGGCGACCTTCGACTCGATCTCGTTCATGAGCTTCATCGCCTCGATGATGCAGAGGATCTGGCCTTCCTTGACGAGGTCGCCCTCGCGCACGTAGGGCTCCGCGGTCGGCGACGGGGCACGGTAGAACGTGCCGACCATCGGGGCGTCCACCGTGATCACAGGCGGGGGCACCACGTCGGCGACGATCGGCGCGGCGGCCTTCTCCGCCGGCGGGGTGGCCCCGGGCGCCGCGGCCGCCGGGGCGGCGGCTCCGGGGCGCTGAAGGCGCACGCGCACACCGACCCAGGCGACCTCGATCTCCGCGAGCCCGAACTCCTCCAGCGCCTCGCCGAGCTGGCGCACCAGCGCGAGGACGGCGGGGTCGCTCCTGGTGGGCCGCCGGCGCGCCATCACGCACCCGCCGCCGTGACGCGACCGAGGTACTCGCCCGTGCGCGTGTCCACCTTCACGATATCGCCCTCGGTCAAGAAGAGCGGGACCTGGACGACGGCGCCCGTCTCGAGGGTCGCGGGTTTCGTCCCGCCCTGCGCGGTGTCGCCGCGGACGCCGGGGTCGGTACGGGCGATCGCGAGCTCGACGAAGTTCGGCAGCTCGACGGTGACGGGCGCGCCCTCGATGTAGAGGACGTCCACCTCGATATTCTCCTTGAGGTAGTCGCGCGCGCCTCCGACCTCGTCGGGGGAGAGGGAGACCTGCTCGTACGACTCCATGTCCATGAGGTGATAGCGGTCGTCCTTGTAGAGGAACTGCATGTGCTTCTCCTCGAAGTCCACCAGGTCCACCTTCTCGCCGGAGCGGAACGTGTTATCGATCACCTTGCCGAGCCGCATGTGCTTGAGCTTCGTGCGGACGAAGGCGCCGCCCTTGCCGGGCTTCACGTGCTGGAAATCCACGATGGTGTAGGGATTGCCATCGAACATGATCCGCAAACCCTTCTTGAACTCCGCCGTCGAGACGTGCATCGCTTCTAGCCTTTCCGTCGCTGGCGAGCGTGGAGCACCGTCTCCAGGCGCTCGCGCGCTTCCCGATTGTCCGGGTCCTTCCGGAGGACCCGCGTGAATGCCTGCGCGGCCTCTTCGACACAGCCCTGCTCGAGGCAGAGCGTGCCGAAGGCGACCGTCGCGAAGGTGTCGTCCGCGAGCGCCCGCTGGAGCCCGCTCGCCTCCCCGGCCGGCGTCGTCGTTGCCCGCAGCAGCCCCAGCAGCGAGCGGGACTCGCGGTCACCCGGGTCGAGCCGCACCGCGGTCTCCAGGTGCGCGACGGCGTCGTCGATCCGCCCGAGGCGGCGGTGGATCTCCGCCGTGAGGCGGTGGCACTGGACGTCCCTCGGCGAGAGCTCGAGGATCGCCCGCGCCTCGGCGAGCGCCTGGGCGAGCTCGCCCTCGGCCGCGAGGGCCTTGGCGAGGATGAGGCGCGCCGTCGTGTAGTGCGGGTACCCCACGAGCCCGTTCCGGCAGAGCGCGATCGCCTCCCGCATCCTTCCCGCCTTCCGGTAGAGATCGGCGAGCTGGGCGAAGGCGAGGGAGCCCGGGTCTCGGTGGAGCCGCTCCTCCTGCCGGCGGATGGCGGGGGCGAGCGCGGAATCGTCCGATGACATCGCGGATTCGTTATACGGAGCGCGGCTTTCCCTTGTCAACACGGGTTACGGGCGCAGCTCGCGGAGCGCCCCGAGGACCTCGGCGCGGGGAACGTCGTAGACCAGGCGGAACCCGCCGATCTCGGGCGCCAGGACGAAGGGCACGCGCCCGTCGCGCGCCTTCTTGTCCCGGGCGATCGCGTCGAGGAGCGCATCGCCGTCGATGGATCCCGCGCGGATCGGGAGGCCGACGGCCGCGAGCAGGCCTTCCTGGCGCCGCACCGTCTCCTCGGAGGCGACACCGAGCCGCAGGGCGAGGCGCGCCTCGGCCACGATGCCCAGCGACACCGCCTCGCCGTGAACGAAGCGCGCGTAGCCGGTGACGGCTTCGAGCGCGTGGCCGATCGTGTGACCGTAGTTGAGCGCGTGGCGGAGCTCGGCCTCGCGCTCGTCGCGCTCGACCACGGACGCCTTGAGGCGGCAGGAGCCGCCGACGATCCGCTCGAGCGCCGGGAGCTCGCGGGCACAGAGCGCGGCGGCTGCGCGCTCGACCTCCGCGAAGTAGCCGGCGTCCAGCACCGCCCCGTGCTTCACGATTTCCGCGAGCCCGGAGCTGAACTCGCGCTGCGACAGCGTGAGCGTGGTCGCCGGATCGCAGAGCACGAGCCGCGGCTGGTGGAAGGCGCCGATCAGGTTCTTCGCCTTCGGGTGGTCGATCGCGGTCTTGCCGCCGATCGAGGCGTCCGCCTGGGCGAGCACGGTCGTCGGAAGCTGGACGAAGTTGACGCCGCGCATGTACGTCGCCGCGACGAAGCCCGCCACGTCCCCGACGGCCCCGCCGCCGAGCGCCAGCACCGTCGAGGTGCGGTCGAGGCCGGCCGCGAGGAGCTCGTCCCAGCAGCGTTCGGCGACCGCCAGCGTCTTCGCCGCCTCGCCCTCGGGGACCTCGACCGGTGAGACCGCGAAGCCCGCGCTCTCGAGACTCCGCGTGACCGTCTTGCCGTAGAGACGCAGGATCGCCCCGTCGCTCACGAGCGCGGCGCGCGCGCCGACACCGAGCGCGGCGAGGCGCGCGCCGGCGGTATCGAGGGCGCCGCACTCGACGACGATCGAGTAGGAACGGGGACCGAGGTCGACCGGGATGATCATCAACGCCTCAGCAGGGTGAGGCTACCAGCTTTTCAGGCTGTCCAGATAGCCGTCGTAATTGCGGCGGATCTCCTGGAGGCTGTCGCCGCCGAACTTCTCGAGGAACGCGTCGGCGAGGACGATGGCCATCATCGCCTCCCCGACGATCCCCGCGGCCGGCACGGCGCAGACGTCGCTCCGCTCGACGACCGCGTCCACCGGCTCCCTGGTGGCGAGATCGACGGACTTGAGCGGCGTGCGGAGGGTCGAGAGCGGCTTCATCGCGGCCCGGACGACCACGGGCTGGCCGTTCGTGACGCCGCCCTCGAGGCCGCCCGCGTTGTTCGTCTTGCGCCTGAAGCCGCCCACGGGATCGAACAGGATCTCGTCGTGCACCGCCGAACCCGGCCGCCGCGCGGTCTCGAACCCGAGGCCCTGCTCGCACCCCTTGATCGCCTGGATCGAGCAGAACGCCTGCGCGAGCCGGCCGTCGAGCCGCCGGTCCCACTGCACGTACGAGCCGAGCCCCACCGGGCAGCCGAGCGCCACGACTTCGAAGACGCCGCCGAGGGTGTCACCCTTCGCCTTCGCGTCGTCGATCGCCGCGATCATCGCGGCCTCGGCGACCGGGTCGGCGCACCGGACCTCGGACGCCTCCGCGCGCCGCTGGATCTCCTCCCAGGCGATGTCGAGGTCGGGGGCGATGTGGACGGCGCCGATCTCGGTGACGTGGGAGAGGATCGTGATCCCGAACTCGGCGAGCAGGCGCTTCGCGACGCCGGCGGCCGCGACGCGCGCCGTGGTCTCCCGCGCGCTCGAGCGCTCGAGGACGTCGCGGATGTCGCGGTGGCCGTACTTCATCGCGCCGGCGAGATCCGCATGCCCGGGCCGGGGCCGCGTGACCTGCTTCCGGGCGGCGCCGGGCTCCGGCGCCGCGACCGCCATCGTGGATTTCCAGTTCTCCCAGTCCCGGTTGGCGATCTGGAGGGTGATCGGGCTGCCGAGGGTCGTGCCCCAGCGGACGCCGGAGAGGATGCGGACCTGGTCGCGCTCGATCTTCATCCGCCCGCCGCGGCCGTAGCCGCGCTGGCGGCGCGCCAAGTCCTCGTTGATGTGGCTGTCCAGGAGCGGCAGACCGGCCGGCACGCCATCGATGACGGCGACCAGGGCCTCACCGTGGGATTCGCCCGCGGTGAGGAAGCGGAACGACTGCGCCATTACTTCTTCGGCGGCGACGCCTGGGCCACGTCGGCCTTGAGGACGTACGGCGTGATGAACACGACCATCTCGCGGTTCGGGTCCACCGTCCGGCTCTTCGCCCGGAAGAGGTAGCCGAGGACCGGGATATCGCCGAACAGGGGGACCTTGCGGTTGGTCTCCGAGTCGGTGCGCTGGCGGATGCCGCCGATCACGAGCGTCTCGCCCTCTTTCACGATGACCTGCGTGTTGGCCGTGCGCTTGTCGATGGCCGGGACCTCGCCGCCGGTCGTCACGGTGTTGGCGCCCCTCGAGTTGTTCTCGACGTTCACGACCATCTTCACCTTCGTGATGTCGCCCTCGCGGATGACCGTCGGCGTCACCTCGAGCTTCAGCAGGGCCTCCTTGAACTGGATCTGGGTGCCGGCCGAGCTCACCGTGGCATACGGGATCTCGCTGCCGAGCGTGATCGTGGCCTTGGCGTTCTCGACCGTCACGATCTCCGGCTTGGCCAGCGACGTGGTTTTCGTCTGGGCCTCCAGCGCGTCGAGGACGAAGTTGAGATTGAGCTTCTTGCTGAGGATTCCGAAGGCGAGGCCGGCGGGGGTGCCGACCGTACTGGAGATGGGGAAGTCCACGATGTTGCCGCCGAGCGGCAGGCCGGTCGCTGAGCTGATCGGCAGGAGCGTACTCAGGCCGAGGTTGGTGTTGGTGCTCGGACCGACGACGCCGATGGGCGCGATGCCGCCCGACGAGGTCCGTCCTGAGAAGCCCCGGCCGATGAGGATGGCGTCGCCCGCGTGCCGGGCCGTCGCGCCGCCCCACGAGACGCCGAGGGCGAAGAATTCCGTCCGGTTCAGCTCGTTCATCCGCGCCTCGATCTTCACCTGGGGCAGCGGCACGTCGAGCTTCTCGCGGATGAGCTTCTTGATCCGCTCGAGGTCCGCCTGGTAGTGGCGGATGAAGATCGAGTTCGTCGGCTTGTGCGCCTGGATCGTGATGCCCTTCGCCAGCACCTCGGCCGACGGCGCGGCCGGCGGCGCTCCGGGCGCCGGCTGGCCGAAGACCGCCGAGAAGGGAGGCGCACCGGGGGGCGCGCTCGGCGCGCCGCCACCGCCGGGCCCCAGGCCGAGAATCCCCTGGAGGGTCTTCACCAGCTCGTCCGGGTCCGCGTACGCGAGGCGGATGGTCTCCTCCTTCAGGGGACCGCGCGCCTGCGCTTCCGCGCGCGCCATCTCGGAGGCGCGCTGGCGGTCGAGGGCTTCCTGCTCCTTCAGCCTGGCCTCGGCGGCCTTCGTGCGGAGGTCGGTGTCGGCCTTGAGCTTCGATTCCTCGACGCGCGCCCGCGCCTCCCGCTCCTTCAGGAGCTGCTCGTTGGAGACGATGCGGATCACGCCGTCCTTCTCGACCTTCTGGAGCCCGCGCGTCTCGAGCACGGTGCTGAAGGCGAGGTCCCAGGGGACGTTCCGCAGCGAGATGGACATCTTGCCCTTGACGTCGTCGCCGACGACGATGTTCCTGGTGCTCTCGGCCGCGAGGATGCGGAGGAGATTCACGACGTCGGCGTCCTTGAAATCGAACGAGATCAGCCGCGAGCCGTTGGAGGGCGGCTGGGCGGCCGGCGCTGGGGGCGTCGTCACCTGGGCGACCCGAACCGGGGCAGGCTTGGGCTCGGGCACGTCCGCCTTGGCGGGCGCGGGTCGAGGAGCCGGCGCAGGCGTCGCCGCAACGCCGGCCTCCTTCACCGCCGTGGCTCGGGCCCCGGCCGGTGCCGCCGTCGGGATGACGATCGCGAGGCCGTCGCTCTCCTCCCGGATCGCGTACCCCACGTTGCGCGTCAGCTCGAAGACGATTCGCGCGACGCCCTTGCGGTACTGGCTGCCGCGGATCTGCTTGAGGGGATCGGGTCCGACGCTCAGCGGGGTCTTGCGCCAGGCGTAGACCGCGTCCTCGAGGTCCACGACGAGCCGGTTCGGCGCGCCGATCAGCTCAGCGCGGTATTTCGGCTCCTGCGACGTCTTCACGTGGACGGTCAGGGCGTCCGGCTGCGACGTCACCGTGACATCGCTCAGCACCGTCTGCGCCTTCGCGGGCGCGATCGGCACGAGCAGCAGGAGCGCCACGCTCACCGCGAGCAGCAGGATGGGGATCCGTCGTTCTGATTTCATTTAGTTTGTCGCCAGTTTGAGGACCACGCGGTTTGTGGGTGAGCCGGGCCTGGGCGTCACCTGGAATACCACGCTGTCGGAGCCGATCTCCAGCAGGCGGCCATCCCCGAGCGTATCGCCGGGTCTGAGGATGTATCCGAGCCCCTCCGGCGTCTCGACGAGCGCGAGCGTCGAGCGCGCGCTGCGCACGATGCCGGTCAGCTTGGCAGAGGCGACGGGCGATCTCGTGCCGTCCTTGACTTCGAGCGTCTCGAACGGATCCCGCCGCCCTTTCACCTCGTACTTCGGGATCTCCTGGCCCACACGTTCGGGCGCCGCCGGCGGGCGGCCAGTGGGGTGATCGGGACGGGGAAATCGCCTACGT
>JBBTPF010000220.1:0-4276 GCA_038066295.1 Candidatus Methylomirabilota bacterium
AGTTCTCCACGGCGACGTCCGCATGGCGGGCGAGGTCGAGGACGACTTCGCGGCCCTTCGGGTGGGCGAGGTCGATCGCCACGCTCCGCTTGCCGGCGTTGATGCGGATGAAGTAGGTGGCCTGGTCGCTGCGGCCCTCCTCGAGCTGCAAGTGACCGCGCCGCATCTCGTCGCCCTCGCCCGGACGCTCGATCTTGATCACGCGCGCGCCGAGGTCGGCGAGCAGGCGCGTGCAGTAGGGGCCCGCGAGCACGCGCGTGAAGTCGAGGACGGTGACGTCGGTGAGGAGATCGGCCGTTCGGTGAGTCCCCATACTACGCGTGGTTCCGGAGCATCAGCTCCTTCGGATGCGGGTTCAGATAGACCTGGCCGGCGAGGTCGCCGAGGCCGAGGCGCCGCGCCCAGTGCTTCACGAGCGTGAGCGGCACGACGAGCGGCACGAGCCCGCGCCGGTACTCCCGGATCAGCCCGGCGAGCTCGGCCCGGGACGGGGCGTCGAGGCCGCGCGTGAAGAACCCCGCGAGGTGCTGGAGGACGTTCGTGTGGCCGCCGTCGTAGCGGACCTCCTCGCCGAGAAGGCAGGCGGAGACGCCGAGCCTGATCTTTTCGCCCTCGCGTTCCTTCATGTGCTTGAGTAGTCTATCAGCGCTCGGCAAGGAGGGTCACGCGTATGCCCATGCTGGACGCCGGCAAGCTCGAACAGGTGACGCGCGACATCTTCGCCGCGTGGCGCGCGCCGCAGGACGACGCCGCGTGGGTGGCGACGATGCTCGTCCGCGCCAACCTTCGCGGCCACGACTCGCACGGCGTGATCCGCATCCCGCACTACGTGCGCGCGCTGAAGGCGGGCGAGGTGAACCCCACGCCGAAGATCCGGGTCATCACCGAGACCTCGACCATCGCGCTCCTCGACGGCGACCGCGGCTTCGGTCAGGTGGTCGCGAAGCGCGGCATCGCGCTCGCCATGGACAAGGCGCGCGCCCAGGGACTGTCCGCCGTGACGCTGAGGGAGACCAACCACGTCGGCCGGCTCGCCGATTACGCCGAGCTGGCGGCGGCCGAAGGCCTCATCGGGATGCTCTGGGTCAACGCGCCGATGGCGCTCAACGTGGCGCCCTGGGGCGGCGCCGCGCGGCGGCTCGGCACCAACCCCCACGCCGTCGCGGTGCCGGGTCCGAACGGGACGGTCGCGATGTCCTTCGACTTCGCGACCAGCGTGTGGGCCGAGGGCAAGCTCAAGGTGAAGTTCAACCGCGGCGAGAAGGCCGCGCCGGGCGTCATGCTGAACGGCCGCGGCGAGCCGTCCACGGACCCGCGCGAGTACTACGCCGACCCGCCCGGCTCCCTCCTCACGGCCGGCGAGCACAAGGGCTACGGTCTCTCGCTGGTCATCGAGATCCTCGCGGGGATTCTTTCCGGCACGGGCGCGGCGCGGCCGAAGCCCGGCCCGGTCCGCAACGGCACGCTGATGATGTGCCTCGACCCCGAGCGGTTCCTGCCGCTCGCCGACCTCCACGCGCGGGTCGCCGGGCTCTTCGCCTTCGTCCGGTCCGCTCCGCTCGCGGCGGGCGCCAGGGAGATCCTGATCCCGGGCGAGCCCGAGGAGCGCACGCTGCGCGAGCGTCGCGCCACCGGCGTGCCGCTCGACGACGAGACGTGGCGGCAGATCCGGGAGTGCGCGGCGGAGGTCGGCGTCCGTGCTTGAGGTCGTCACCATGAAGGAGATCGACGCGATCTTCGCGGTCACCGACGGGCTCGGCATCCACCGCGAGAAGCTCGTCATCCCGCTGGGCCCCGCCTCGCCCGGCCGCGTGCGGAAGCTGCCGAGCGGCAAGCTCGAGATCATCGTGGACGCCGAGCAGCCGATCGAGGAGTGGGTGAAGGAGCTGCCCGGGCTCATCACGGCCGCCCAGGGGGCGTGAGCTGACCGGTCAGCTCACGCGCGGGCTCGGGACCGTCTCGCTCGCGGCGATCTTCTTCTTCAACGTGAGCGGCGGGCCCTACGGCATCGAGGACATGGTGCCGTCGTTCGGGCCCGGGATGACGCTCATCCTCCTCCTGCTGACGCCCCTTCTATGGAGCCTGCCCGTCGGGCTCGCGATGTCCGAGCTCGCGGCCGCCATGCCCCACGAGGGCGGGTACGTCGAGTGGACCCGCCGCGCGTTCGGGCCCTTCTGGTCGTTCCAGGTCGGCTGGTGGAGCTGGATCGACAGCTTCGTGGACGTCGCCGTCTACCCGGCGCTCTTCGTCGAGTACGTGAGGTTCTGGCACCCGGCGATGACACCGACGGAGCGCTGGCTCCTCGTCGTCGTCTTCATCGCCGTGCTGACATGGCTGAACGTGCTCGGCGTCCGGCCCACGGGGCGCGCGGCCGTCGTGCTCGCGGCCGTCAGCCTGGCGCCCGTCGTCGCGTTCGTCGTCGTCGGCATCGGCGCGGCGCGCGTGTCGCCGTGGACGTCGCTCGCGCCGGAGGGCCAGGGGCTCGGGGCGCTGGGCCTCGGCGTCGCCGTCGTGATGTGGAACTACTCGGGGTGGGACATGCCCTCGACGGTCCTCGGGGAGACGCGCGCGCCCGGGCGCACGTTCCGCGTCGCGGTATTCCTGGCGCTGCCGGTGCTCGCGGCGGCGTACGTCCTGCCGGTGGGTGTGGCGCTGGCGAGCGGCGCGGTCGAGTGGAGCGCGTGGACGACGGGGATGCTGCCGGTCCTCGCCCGCAGCGTGGGCGGCGCCTGGCTCGGCCACGCCGTCGCCGCGGGCGCGGTCGTGAGCACGGCCGGCCTCTTCATGTCGCTGCTCCTGACCAACTCGCGCCTGCCGTACGTCCTGGCGCGTGACCGCCAGATGCCGGCATGGCTCGGCGTGGTGCATCCGCGCTTCGGCACGCCGTGGCCGGCGGTCGTCCTCTCCGCCGCGTGCTACGCGGCGTTCGCCGCGTTCTCCTTCAAGGAGCTGATCGTCCTCAACGTGTGGCTCTACTCGCTGACCCTGATCGTCGAGCTGGCGGCGTTCGTCTGGCTGCGCGTGGCCGCGCCGGAGATGGCCCGGCCGTGGCGCGTCCCGGGCGGCGCCATCGGAGTCGGCCTCGCCGTCGTCTTCCCCTCGCTGTTCATCATCGCCGCGATGGCGACCGCGGGCTGGGGCAACACGGCCGCCGGCGTGGTCGCGGCCCTCACCGGGCCCGTCGCCTGGCGCGCGTTCGCGCGCCGGGGGGCGCCGGACGCCGGGGAGGCGCGCGCGTGAAAGGCGTCATCGCCTGCGCCGCGTACGCCGAAGGCCGGCGCGTCGGCGACGTCGCGATCCCCGACATCAGCGAGGTCTTGAGGCAGCCCGACCGGTTCATCTGGATCGGGCTGCACGAGCCCGACACGGAGCTGTTGCGGGAGATCCAGCAGGAGTTCGGGCTCCACGACCTGGCGATCGAAGACGCGCTCGCGGCCCACCAGCGGCCGAAGCTCGAGCGGTACGGCGACTCGCTCTTCGTCGTCCTCCGCACGGCGAAGCTCGCCCCTGCGGCCGACGGCGTCGAGCTCGGCGAGACGCACGTCTTCGTGGGGCCCCGGTACGTCGTCTCGGTGCGCCACGGAGCCTCGGCGCCCCTGGCCGACGTGCGGGCGCGGTGCGAGGCCACGCCCGCGCTGCTGGCCAAGGGGCCGGGGTTCGTCCTCTACGCCCTCATGGACTTCGTCGTGGACCAGTTCTTCCCCCTCGTGGATGCCCTCGAGAACCAGCTGGAGGCGCTCGAGGAGGCGATCTTCCACGAGCGCTTCAGCCGGGAGACGACCGAGCGCATCTACCGGCTCAAGCGGGAGCTCCTCGAGGTGAAGCGCGCGGTCTCGCCCCTGGTGGACATCTCGAACCGGCTCGTGCGGGCCGACGTCGAGCTGATCCACGAGGACACGCGCGTCTACTTCCGCGACGTCTACGACCACGCGATCCGGCTCAACGAGATGGTGGACACGCTGCGCGAGCTCCTCACCACGGCGCTCGAGGCGAACCTCTCGCTCCTCTCGGTCGAGCAGAACGAGGCGATGAAGCGCCTGGCGGGATGGGCCGCGATCATCGCCGTGCCCACGATGATCGCGGGCGTCTACGGCATGAACTTCAAGTTCATGCCCGAGCTCGACTGGCCCTTCGGCTACCCGCTCACGGTCGGCGCGATGCTCGGGGCGTGCGCCTACCTCTACTACCGCTTCAAGCGCGCCGGCTGGCTCTGAGCGGCCCGCCGGCGGGCCCGCCTCCGCGCCGCACGCCGGAGACGGCCGGGGGAGTGGTCGAG
>JBBTPF010000221.1:0-1921 GCA_038066295.1 Candidatus Methylomirabilota bacterium
TGCTCTCGCGCGTGTGGCCTCGGCAGGATGCGGCGGGCAGGGGGCTGGGGCCCCTCGGAGACCCGTTGCTTCTGGGCGTAGCCGGGCGCAACGCGCCGGGCACGTCCGCGCCGGACCCGGTAGCGAGCGTGGTCGAGGAGGGGCCCCGGCCCCCTGCCCGCCGCGCCGCGCGGGGCCGGAACGACGAGGCGATCGTGCTGAGAATCGAATTCGGGCTCGCGTCGTTCCTCCTGGCGTCCGACATCGAGGCGGCCGCCGAGCAGGCGCTCCTCGCGTCGGGTGCACCGCTCAGGGCGACGGTGCTGAAGGTCGCCCACCACGGGTCGCGCACGTCGAGCACGCCCGGGTTCCTCGACGCCGTCGCCCCCACGGCCGCCGTGATCTCGGTGGGCGCCCGCAACCCGTACGGCCATCCCGACGCGGGCGTGCTGGAGCGTCTCCAGACTGCGGGCGCGCGCGTCTATCGGACCGACCGCGACGGCGCCGTGATCTTCGAGACCGACGGCCGCGAGCTCACCATCACCCGCTGGGCCCTGCGCGCGGTCGAGCGCCTCTGCCTCGACCCCGAGACGATTTGCTAGAATCGAGCGGCCATGGCCAGAGTGAACGACCACTACCTGAAGCTCGCGTCGGGTTATCTCTTCTCGGAGATCGCGCGCCGCGTGAAGGCGTTTCAGGCGGCGCACCCCCAGGCGAAGCTGATCCGGCTCGGGATCGGCGACGTCACCCAGCCGCTGCCGGCGGCCGTCATCGCGGGGCTCCACGCCGCGGTGGCCGAGATGGCGCGCGCCGAGACGTTCCGCGGGTACGGGCCGGACGCGGGCTACGAGTTCCTCACCGCCGCGATCGCCAAGCACGACTACGGCGCGCGCGGCGTGTCCCTGGCGCTCGACGAGATCTTCGTGAGCGACGGCGCCAAGAGCGACACCGCCAATATCCAGGAGATCTTCGCCCCCGAGTGCGTCGTGGCGCTGACCGACCCCGTCTATCCCGTCTACCTCGACAGCAACGTGATGGCGGGCCGCGCCGGCGCTCCGGACACCGATGGGCGCTACGATCGGGTCGTCTATCTCCCCTGCACCGCGGAGAACGACTTCGGGCCCGCGCTCCCCGACCGGCCCGTGGACCTCATCTACCTCTGCTACCCGAACAACCCGACGGGCTCGGTCCTCACACGCGCGGCGCTCGCGCGCTGGGTGGACTACGCGCGACGCCAGGGCACGGTGCTGCTCTACGACGCCGCCTACGAGGCGTACATCCGCGACCCCGAGATCCCGCACTCGATCTACGAGATCGAGGGCGCACGCGAGGTCGCGATCGAGTTCCGCAGCTTCTCCAAGAGCGCCGGGTTCACCGGGACCCGCTGCGCCTTCACCGTCGTGCCCAAAGAGCTCACGGGCAAGGATGCCGATGGCAAGGCGGTCAGCCTGAACGCGCTCTGGTTCCGCCGCCAGTCCACGAAGTTCAACGGGGTCCCCTACGTCATCCAGCGTGCCGCCGCCGCCGTCTACACGGACGAGGGGCGCCAGCAGACGCGCGCGATCGTCGACTACTACATGGAGAACGCGCGCATCATCCGGCAGGGGGTCGAGGCCGCCGGGCTCCGGGTGTACGGCGGCAGGAACGCGCCCTACATCTGGGTGAAGACGCCGCAGGGCCTCTCGTCGTGGGACCTCTTCGACAAGCTCCTCAACGAGGCCCACGTCGTGGGCACGCCGGGGGCGGGCTTCGGCCCGAGCGGCGAGGGCTACTTCCGTCTGACTGCCTTCGGCCGCCGCGAGCAGGCCGAGGAAGCGGTCGCCCGGATCGGGGCCCGCCTCGTGCTGTAGTCGCTCCGAAATTCACCCCTCGCAAACTCACCCCTCGCCCTGATCCCGCGCCAACGCGCTAACTGATCGATCTCGTGAGGGGTGTTCAAACC
>JBBTPF010000222.1:0-5551 GCA_038066295.1 Candidatus Methylomirabilota bacterium
TCGTCGAACATGATGGATCGGCTCTCGCCCTACCTGCACGAGGCCGCCGGCGGGCGGGCCCTCGTCGAGATCCCGGTCTCCTGGGTGCTCGACGACGCGCCCTACTTCCTCTTCACGGGCCAGCGGGCGATCCAGCCACCCGGGCCGGTGCTCCAGGGGTGGCTCACCGAGTTCGACGGGATCTGCGAGGCCGGCGGCGTCGCGAACTTCACCTTCCACCCGCAGATCATCGGGCGCCCCTCGCGCCTCGCGTGCCTCCGCGAGCTGGTCGAGCACGCGCGCCGGGCGCCCCGCGTCTGGACCGCGCGCCTCGACGAGATCGCCGCCCACTGGCGCGCGAGCGGCTGATGCCCTGGCTCCGCGGCAACCTCCACGCGCACACGACCTACTCGGACGGCGTGAAGAAGCCGGCGCAGCTCGTCGCGGCGTACGAGGCGCTCGACTACGACTTTCTGGCGATCACCGACCACGAGGACCTCATCAGCCGGAGCTACTGGCGGGCGCTGCCCAAGCTCGCGTCACGCCTGCTCCTGTTCCACGGCGTCGAGCTGAACTACCCGGGCCTCGAGCAGCACGTCGGCAAGGTGCTGGGCGACCGCGAGACGCTCCACGTCCTGAACCACCCGGCGCGCTACAAGCTCTCGGTGGAGGAGACAGCCGCGCGCGCCCGCGTCATCGGCGCGGACGGGCTCAGGCTCGACGCCGTCGAGGTCACCGACACCGGCCATCAGCGGCCGCTCTACGCGTCCCCGGAGATCGCGCTTGTGAAGATCGCGACCGACGACGCGCACAAGCCCGTGCACGTCGGGCGGGCGTGGATCGAGGTGGACGCGCCGCGCTCCCGCGACGCCATCATCCGCGCCATCCGGGCGGGGGACTTCCGCCTGGGCTTCGGGGCGTCGGCCGATGCTATTTCGTGAGCTCGTAGACCCGCTGTAACTCCGGGTTCAGGACTTTCACCGGCAGGCCCGACGCCCTGAGGGCGTTTTCCAGGTCCGCGGGCGTCGGGGCCCCGGACGGGGGTTTCAGCCGGTGGTGGTGCGGAATGACCGTCTTCAAGTTCGGGTTCTCGGTGCGCAAGAGGCGGACCATGTGAACGATGTCCTGCGGGTCGCGGCCTCCAGAAAGGGGGAGGATCGCCACGTCGGGCTTGTAGAGGCTCCCCCAGAGCTGCATGTCCAGCGTCAGGGCGGTGCTGCCGGCGAAGTAGACCGTCACACCGTTCTCGAACGCGATCATGAACCCCATCGCTGCGCCGCCGTACATCTTGTCAACGGTCCCGGAGCCGTGGACCGAGCCGACGTTCCGGATCGTCACGCCGCCGATCCGGTTCCAGTCGCCGGGGTTGCTCCGGAGGACCTGGCTGATCGGGACATTTCGCGGCCCGAAGTACACCCCGGCCATCTCGAAGGTCGAGACGATCTTCGCCCCCGTCTTGAGCGCGATCTCGTCCGCCGATCCGACTTCATCGGCGTGCCCGTCCGCGACCAGGATGACGTCGACCTTCGGGAAATCGACGGCCTTGACCGGGCTATCGGGGTTCGTCACGAACGGGTTCGTCAGGACGACGGTGCCCGCAGGTGAGAGGAACCGGAAGATGGACCACGACAGCCACTCCATCTTGACCGGTCCCGTCTGGGTCTGCGCCCCGAGCGGCCAAAGAACGAGCGCCATCACCGATGCGCCGAATGCCCACGCGAGCCGCCGCCGTCTCGCCATCTCGCGCCTCCTTCATCGCCGTGGATCTTTTCTCAGCGCTTCAACCCCGCGTGCGTTGTCAGAAGACCTGGAAGAGGGCCCAGGCCGCCCAGACCAGCAGCGTACCACCGCTGATCACGCTCACGAGCCGTCCCGCGGGAAGCAGCTTCTCGAGTAGCACGAAGGCGGCGATGGCCGCAACCCAGACGAGGTTCATGACGCCGCCGACGAAGAGCAGCGTCATCAGCACCCAGCAGCAGCCGAGGCAGAAGAGGCCGTGGCGCAGTCCCATGACGAACGCGCCCCGATTCCCGTCGCGCCATTCCGAGAGGAGGAACCCGATGGGCGTCTGGCAGCGCGCGAGGCACGCGTACTTGAGCGGCGTGAGCTGATAGATCCCCGCGGCGGCGAGGAGCAGGCCCCCCGCGAGCGGCGCCGCTTGCATCGCGTCTTCGGAGAGCAGCACGGCCGAGTGGAGCCCCCACTGCGCGAGCCCGGCGGCGGCGCTGAAGGCGCCCCAGACAACGAGGTAGGCGAGGACGAAGAGGGTCGTGTTGACGTAGGGCGCGGTACCCGGGGCCTCGCGGCGCTTGCGGTTCACCGTGGCGAAGACGAGGATCATCGGCGCGGCCGCGGGCAGCATCATCGCGACCATCATGACGGCCCACATGACCGCGGCGAGCCCGGCGTCCGTCACCGTCCAGGGTTCGGTGTGGGCCATGCCCATTTCCGCCATGTCGGCCATCTCGCGTCCGAGGCGGAAGAGGTAGAGCCAGGCGAGGACGGTGAGGACGACGAGTCCCGCGAGCGTGAGCGCGCGGTCGCGGCGCGCCAGGGACTCGGCGAAAGAGTCGCTCACGCCTTCTTCTGGCGCGCGATGTTCGCGGTGGTGAGGGGGCTCGGAACGCCGCGCATCATGACGTTCACGCACGCGACCTTGCCCGACTTGAGCGCGCGCTCGAGCGCCGGGCGCAGGTCGGCCGGCCGCTCGACGTGCTCGCCGTGGCCGCCCATGGCGGCGACGACCTGGTCGTAGCGGACGCGCCCGAGCTCGACGCCGACCGTCCGGTCGTAGAACGCGCGCTGGAGCTCGCGCTCCATGCCCCAGCCGCAATCGTTGCCGACGACGACGACGACGGGCGCGCCGAAGCGGGCGGCCGTGTGGAGCTCCCACGAGTGGAACGCCATGCCGCCGTCGCCCGTCAGGATGACGACGGGCGCCGCCGGGCGCGCGAGCTTCGCGGCGATGCCGAAGGGGATCGCGGCGCCGACGACGCCGAGGGGGCCCAGCCGGAGCCAGTGCCCCGGGTGGCGCGCGGGAAGCCCCAGACGGCACCACTGGGCGAAGTCCCCGCCGTCGATGGACCACACGACGTCGTGGCCGACGGCCTCCCGCACCTCCTTGACGATGCGGAGCGGGTGGAGCGGCGCCTCGTCGGCGTGCTCGCCGCGCTCGCGCTCCGCGGCGGCCGCGCGGCGCGCCCGGCGCAGCTCCTCCACCCACGGCTTCTCGTGCCAGGGGCCGCGCGCCTCGGCCGCGAGCGTGAGCTGTTCGAGCGCGACGCGGGCGTCGGCCTGGATCGGGATCTGCGCCGCGCGGTTCCGGCCGAGCTCGGGACCGTGGATGTCGATCTGGACGAGCGCCGCGGTCGGATCGAAGAGGCTCCCGTAGCCGAGGCGGAAGTCCATACGCTTGCCGACGACGAGGACGACGTCCGCGCGCCTGATCTCGCGGCCGGCCGCGTTGAGGATCGGGTCGGCATAGCCGAGGCCGAGCGGATGGTCGTCGGAGACGGCGCCCCGCGCCATGCCGATCATGAAGCAGGGGAGGCAGGTGATCTCGACGAAGCGCTCGAGCGCCTCCCACGCGCGCCCCCACCAGACGCCGCTGCCCGCGATCACGACCGGGCGCTCGGCGCGCTGGAGGAGATCGAGCGCCGCCTCGACCGCGGCCGGGTTGGCGGCCGCAGGCTCGAGCCGGTACGGCTCGGGCACGGGCGAACCGTCATCCACGACCGCTTCGGAAACGTTGCTCGGAATCGTGAGGTGCACGGGGCCGGGGCGCCCGCTCACGGCCTCGCGGTACGCGATGGCGAAGTACTGGCCGAGACGGCTCGGATCCTCGGCGACGCGGGCCCACTTCGTCACGGGCTCGACCATGCCGAGCTGGTCGATCTCCTGGAGCGGCCCCTTCTCGCGCAGATGCGTTTCGTGCATGCCGCTGATCGCGACGATCGGGCTCCCCGCCATCCACGCCGTCGCGATGCCGGTGAGCGAGTTCGTGTGGCCGGGGCCGCCCGTCACGACCGACACGCCGGGCCGGCCGGTGACGCGCGCCCAGCCGTCGGCCAGGTGCGTCGCGCCGGACTCGTGGCGCGTGTCCACGACCCGGACGCCCTCGTCGAGGCAGGCGTTGAAGATCGAGTTCACGTGGTCGCCGCAGAGCCCGAAGAGGCGCTCGACGCCGTGGCGCCACATCGCGCGGACGAGGAGATGGGCGCCGGTGATCTGGCCCATGGCGCGGCTATTCTACTCCTTGGGTCCCGTGCCGATGGAGCGCAGGAGGATGCGGGTGAGGGCGGGGATCGTCGCCGCGAGGTCGGGCACCTCTCCGTGGAGCCACTGGGTGACGATCTCGTTCACCGCGCCGAGCCACGCGAGCGTCGCGACCCGCGTGTCGAGATGCTGGATGGAGCCGTCGGCGACCGCCTCGTCGAGGTAGCCCTGGATGAGCGCCGCGAAGCGGCCGGCGACCTCCGAGCGCTTGGCCTGGTAGACGGGCCCGAGACTCACCGCCTCGAGCAGGATGAGGCGCGCGAGGCGCTCGTTCCCGGCGAACGTGCCGAGCGCGGCCAGGAGCGCGCCCTCCACCTTCGGCAAGGCGCCCTGGCGCGCGCCGACCGCGGCGGCGACCGCGCCGGTCAGACGCGCCGCGAAGTCGTCCACGAGTGCCAGAAACACCGCCTGTTTGTTCGGGAAGTGGTGGTAGACGGCGCCCTTCGACGTGGACGAGGCGCGGACGATGTCGTCCACGAGGGCCCTGTGGTAGCCTTTGCGGGCGAACACCTCGAGTGCGGCGTCGAGGATGCGCTCGCGCGTTGCGATCTTCGCCATCACGGGAGCCCCGGATGCAGACGGTACGGATCGGCCACAGCCCCGACCCCGACGACGCGTTCATGTTCTACGCGCTGACGGCGGGGAAGGTGACGATCCCCGGGGTGAGGATCGAGCACCTCCTCGAGGACATCGAGTCGCTCAACCGCCGCGCGCGGACGGCGGAGCTCGAGGTGACGGCGGTGTCGTTCGCGGCCTATATCCTGATCGCCGACCGCTACCGGATGATGGATCCCGGCGCCTCCATGGGGAAGGGCTACGGGCCGATTCTCGTCGCGCGCGCGCCCATCCCGGCCCGGGAGTGGCAGGAGCGCGTGGTCGCGATCCCCGGCAAGCACACGACGGCGGCGCTCCTGCTGCGCCTCTACGTCGGCGATCCGCCGCTCATCGAGGTGGCGTTCGACAAGATCCCCCAGGCCGTTCTCGAGGGCCAGGCCGACCTCGGGCTTCTCATCCACGAGGGACAGATCACCCACGAGAAACTTGGGCTCGTGAAGGTTCTCGACCTCGGCGAGGCGTGGCAGCGCGACACCAGCCTGCCGCTCCCGCTCGGCGTCAACGTGATGCGCCGCGACCTCGGCGAGGACCTGCACCGGCAGCTCTCGCAGGCGCTGCGCGACTCGATCGCCTGGGCGCAGGCGAACGTGGACGAGGCGCTCGAGTACGCCATGCGCTACGGCCGGGGGATCGACAAGGAGACCTGCCGGCGCTTCGTCCTCATGTACGTCAACGACTACAC
>JBBTPF010000223.1:0-8337 GCA_038066295.1 Candidatus Methylomirabilota bacterium
CCTCGCCGCGCCGGACCTCCCGCCCGGCGCCGGCCAGGTCCACGTAGACGACCTCGCCGAGCGCCTCCCGCCCCATCGCGTCGATTCCCACTATTACCGTCGGGGCGCGGCCTTCGATCATCTCACCGCTCGTCTCGCGACCCCGAGGGCCGCTCGGCTCGCACTGCGGCCCGACGTTCGGGGAGTCAGCCCCCGTGGTTTCGGCGTCGACGCGGACCCAGAGGTGCTCGCGCGGGTCGTACCAGAGGTCGGCGGGAAAGTGGTAGTCCTCAACCCTCGCCATCGGGGGCCCCGGCGCAGCGCATGCAGCTCACCTTCTGCTCGTCGATACGCGCGCGATAGCGCTCGGCGGCGACGGGTCCGGAGAGGAGCCGGGCGCGCTCGGCCTCCCAGGCGGCGGGCTCGAGCCGCACGAGCCAGCCCGCGCCATACGGGTCCCGGTTGGCGGCGAGGATGTCCGCCCTGAACCCGGCCTCGTTGTTCGCGGCGATCACGCCGGAGAGCACGGCCGGGAACGGTCCGACCCACTTCGCGCTCTCGATCGTCGCCAGGCTCTGGCCGATCGCGACCCGGCGCCCGACGGGCTTGAGGCGGACGCTCACGATCTTCCCGCAGCGCGTCTGGGCCGGGTCCGTCATGCCGAGCGTCACCGTGCCGTCGCGCTCGAGCCGAGCCCAGACGTCGCGGTCCACGTCGTAGGCCAGATCGTCGGGCAGCTCGCAGCCGCGATAGAGCAGCCCCGCTACCTCTGGCTCGAGAAGTACGCCGCCAGATCGGCGTACTGCGCGTCGGGGATCGCCTTCATCAGCGCCTTGATCGCCGAGAGCGTCGGGTCGCCCGCGCTCCGCTTGTCCGCCTTGAAGAGCAGCATCTGCGTCTTCAGATAGCCCGCCGGCTGGCCCGTGAGGTCCGGCACGCCCTTGGCGGGATCGCCCTTGCCCGCGGGCCCGTGGCAGACGGCGCACTGCGCGGCGGCCGCCCGGCCGCGCTCCACTGCCGCCGGGTCGGCGGCAACCGGCCCCGGCTTCGGCTGCTTCGCGAAGTAGGCGGCGACGTCGTCCACGCCGAGCTGGAGAACCATCTTCGCGTACGGCTCCATCTCCGCCGCCGGACGCTTGCCCGACGCGTAGTCCTGGATCGCCTTCTTCAGGTACCAGGCCTGCATCCCGGCGAGGACGGGGACGGTGTCTGTGCGGCTCGCGCCGTCCCAGCCGTGGCAGGCGCTGCACGAGAACGCCTTCGCGTAGCCCGAATCTTTGGGCCCGGCGGAGGCGGGTGCGGCGGCGGCGAGCATCAGAGCGAGCCCGGCCAGGCCAACGAGGGTTCGACTGCGGTTCGTCATGGCGCTCTCCTTTCGTGCGGGCTTAGCCGAGGATGTCGTTCCAGATGGAGCGGGCCCAGCCGAGCGCGTTCTGCCCGAAGGCCTGCGACTGCCCGGGCGTGAGCTTCTGCTCGATCTGGACGACCTTCCCGCCCTCGATCTTGAAGGAGTTGATGACCGCCATCGCTTCCTTGTCGTTCACCCAGCTGTAGCAGACGTTCACCGGGGCCAGGGGCGGCGGCTGCTTGCCGCCGACGAGGTGGACGACGGCGTTGGCGCAGATCTTCCCCATCGCGTTGGCGACGGTGCCGGACTTCGGCACGGGGAGCCCGATCGTGGAGTCGCCGATCACGTGGATCCCTTTGTGCTTCACCGACTCGTACGTGACGTGGTCCACCTGGCACCAGCGCTTGTCGGCGCCGACCAGGTCGGCCTGGACCGCGATCGTGCCCGCGCGCTGCGGCGGGATCACGTTGACCACGTCGTACTTCACGCGGTCGCCGAACTCGGTCGTCACCTGGCGCGCGCCCGGGTCCACCTTCACGACCTTGTTCGAGGCGCGGTAGTCGATGTTCGGGTAGTCCTTCCACGCCGCGCGGAAGAGGCCGGTCTTCGAGACGATGTTCTGGTTCGCGTCGAGCACGATCAGCTTCGACCTGGGCTTGTTCCGCTTCAGGTACCACGCGACCTGGCAGGTCCGCTCGTACGGCCCGGGCGGGCAGCGGAAGGCGATCGGCGGGATCGTGAGCACGAAGACGCCGCCGTCGGGCATCGCCTGGAGCCGGCGCGCGAGCTCCACGGTCTGGGGCCCGGCCTTCCAGGCGTGCAGCACCAGGTCGCCGGCTTCCGCGAGGCCGTCGATCTGCTCCGTCTGGAACTCGATGCCGGGCGAGACGATGAGCCGGTCGTACTGGAGGTAGCCCTCACCGACGCGCACGCGCCGGGCGTCGGGCTCGATCGCCGTCGCCGCCTCGTGGAGGACGCGCACGCCGTGGCTCCGGAGGCCGCCGTAGCCGAACGTGAGGCTGTCGATCGTCCGGACGCCGCTCAGCACGAGGTTCGAGAGCGGGCACGAGACGAACTGTTTATTCGGCTCGAGCATGATGACCTCGATCGCCGGATCGCCCAGCCGCACGTACTTCGCCGCCGTCGCGCCGCCCCAGCCGCCGCCGACCACGACGACGCGGGGGCCGCTCTTCGGCGCGAAGTCCCCCTTCAGCGCCGGCGCGCAGCCGCCCAGCAGCCCGAGCCCGAGGCCCACTCCCGATGACCCGAGAAACGCTCGCCGCGAGATCGTGGTCATGACGCTCCTCCGCATTGGATGCCTTCGCGCTCCAGGAAAGCCCGATACGCCTCGAGCCCGTCGCTCCCCGTCACGAGCCCCGCGCGGTCGGCGTCCCACGCCGAGGGCCGGAGCTTCACGAGCCAGCCCGCGCCGTACGGATCCTCGTTCACGAGGCGCGGATTCTTGCCCACCAGGTCGTTCACCGCCACGATCTCGCCGCTCACCGGGGCGGGCACCGGACCGACCCACTTCGACGACTCGATCGTCGCCACGCTCTGCCCCTTCGGCACCGCGCGGCCTGCCTTCTTCGGCGTCACGGCGACGATCGTGCCGGCGAGGTGGCGCGCGACGTCGTTGATGCCGACCACCGCGGCGCCGCCTTCGGCCTCGGAGGGCGGGCGGAGCCAGACGTGGCGGTCCATGAGGTAATAGAGGTCCTCCGGCAGGTCGCAGTTATTGATGCGCGTCATCGTGCGCATCCTCCACGTGGTAGAGCAAGAGGTCGAACGCCACCACCGCCCCGGCGTGGGCGTCGGCGAGACGCCGGTGCACCTGCCGGCGCGGCGCCTCCAGCGGGCAGTAGGGGCACGTCAGACCGCCTCCTCCACCAGCTCGGCGAGGTCCCGCACGGCGATGCGCCCCTCCTGCCCCGACGTCTTGACGGCGTCCTCGTACATGGTGACGTCCTTGGGGCACGCGACGACGAAGTATTGCACACTTTGGAGGCCGACCGCCTCGCGGATGCGGTTGACGCTCGGCCGCTCCGCCTGCCCCGAGTCGTCCATCCAGATCCGCCCGCCGCCGGCGCCGCAGCAGAAACTGTTGTCGCGGCATCGCCCCATCTCCGTGAGCCGCGCGCCGATCCGGCCGAGCACCTCCCGCGGCGCGTCGAAGACCCCGTTGTAGCGCCCGAGATAGCACGGGTCGTGATAGGTGACCGCGGCGCCCGCGGGCCTGGCGACGGCGAGCCGCCCGGAGCGCAGGAGGTCGGCGAGGAGCTCGGAATAGTGGACCACGGGCCTGTCGAGGCCGAGCGCCGGGTACTCGTTCTTCAGCGTGTTGTAGGAGTGCGGGTCCGTCGTCAGGATCGTCTTGAACCGGCACTTCGCCAGCGTCTTCATGTTGTGCTCGGCGAGCTTCTCGAAGAGCCCCTCCTCGCCGACCCGCCGCACGTCGTTGCCGGCGTTGCGCTCCGCCTCGTAGAGGATCCCGAAGTCCACGCCGGCGCGCTGGAGCACGCGCGCGACCGCGCGCGAGACCTCCTGGACGCGCGGGTTGTAGGCGGCGTAGTCGCCGACGAACCAGAGGTACTCGACCTCGTCCCGGCGCGCGTCCTTGATCTTGAACGGGAGCCCCTGGGTCCACTTCGCCCGGTTGCGCTCCGACTGGCCGAACGAGTTGCCGTACCGGTCGAGATGCTGGAGCGCGTCCTGGAGCGACGGGTCCATCGTGCCGTCCTCGACGAGCTTGCGGCGGAGCTGGACGATCAGCGGCACGTGCTCGATCCCGACGGGGCACGCCTCCACGCACGCCAGGCAGGTCGTGCAGGCCCAGAGCGTCTCGGGCCGGATCACGGGGCCGATCAGGGTCCCCTCGCCTCCGTTCGGCCCGACCCTCGTTTCCCGGAGGAGGCTCAGCCCCCCGAGCCGGTCCTCGGCGTGCTCGCGCAGACCGAGGATCAGATCGCGCGGCGAGAGCGGCGCGCCCGCGGCGCGCGCGGGGCACGCCACGTGGCAGCGGCCGCACTTGGTGCAGGCGTCGAGGTCGAGGAGCTCCTTCCACGTGAAGTCGGCGAGCGTGGCGTAGCCGGCCGACGCGCCACCCTCGAGCGGCGCCGGCAGCCGCCGCCCGGCGGCCTCGTCGCGGACGAGGAGGTTGGCGATGTCCACGAGGATGTGGACCGCCTTCGAGTACGGGAGGTAGGCGACGAAGCCGAGGGCCAGGACGGCGTGGCCCCACCAGGTCCACCAGTGAAGCCCGTTCGCCGCGGGCCGCGAGAGGCCCGCCGTGTCGAGGGCGTTCGCGAGCTGCCAGCCGACGAGCGACCACGTCTCGAAGGGCGGGCGGTCCGCGGCGATGCGCGCCCCCTCGACGACGTAACCCGTGACGCCGAGGGCAAGGAGGAGCCAGACGAAGAGCGCGTCGTCGCGGAGGTAGCCGCGCCGGCTGTAGGCCTGCGGCTCGCGGTCCGGGCGGGTGTAGTCGAGCGCGGGGGGCCGGGCCCCCCAGCGCCGCGCCATCATGACGGCGAGGCCTGCGAGGAAGGCGAGCCCCATGACGTCCAGGGCCAGCGAGTACCAGAGGTAGAACGTGCCGCGCCAGAAGCGCCACGCGGGATTGACGAGCCTCACCATGTCGTAGTCGATCATGATGATGACCGTGCCGGCGAAGAGGACGGCGAAGCCCCAGAAGATCGCGAAATGGGCGAGCCCGGTGCCGGCATTGCGTTTTCGGAGCGTCGAGTGGCTGGCGATCGCGGCGAGGCCGCCCAGCATGCGCTCCCAGGCGAGGCGCAGCCGCGGCGACGGGCGCCCGCGCCGGTACTTCCGGATCCGGGCCCAGGCGCCCCCGCAGAAGACCACGATCGCCAGCGCGCCCAGGAGGTAGAAGAGCGCGACGGCGGGCAGCCCGAGGTTGCGGAACACCTCCCGCGCGGGCACGAGCGCGTCGGTCATGCTCTACGCAGACGCTTTGATCTTCTCGGTCAGGAGCGGGAGCACGTCGAACAAGTCGCCGACCACGCCGTAACGGGCCACGTTGAAGATCGGCGCGTTCGCGTCGGTGTTGATCGCGACGATCAGCTCGGCGCCGCGCATGCCTTCGAGATGCTCCGGCGCGCCGCTGATCCCGACCGCCACGTAGAGCTTCGGCTTCACGGTCATGCCCGACTTGCCGACCTGCCGCGTCTTCGGCAGCCACCCCTGGTCCACGATGGGCCGGGAGGCCGAGACCGTCCCGCCGAGGGCCTCGGCCAGCTCCTCCACGACCGGGAGGTTGTCCTTCGACTGGATCCCCCGCCCCACGCTCACGAGCACCGCCTCGCGGGTGATGTCCACGTCGCCCGCAGCAGGCCGGATGAGCCGCCGGAAGCGGACGCGCGCGGGGCCGGCGGCGGGCGCGGCGATCTCCTCGACGGCGGGGCTGCCCGCCACGCGCCCGGCCTCGGCGGGCGAGGAGCCCGCGAGCATCGAGACGATCGCGTGCTCGCCCGCGACCTCGGCCTCGGCGAGGATCTTGCCGCCGTAGATCTGGCTCGTCGCGACGAGGGCCTCGCCCTCCAGGCGCGCGTCGCGGCAGTAGGCGACGAGCGGCCAGCCGAGCTCGGCGGCGAGCCCGGCGGCGAGATCCATGCCCATGGACGTGTTGGCGACGAGCGTCACGCGGGGCGCCCGCGCCTTCACGACGGCCGCCAGGGCCTTCTGGTGGGCTTCCGGCGTGTAGGGCTCGAGCCCGGCACCCTGGCAGAGCAGCACGGCGTCGGCCGCGCCGAGCTCGGCGGCGAGCCCCGCAAGTCCCTGGCCCGCGGCGAGCGCCAGGAGCCGCCCGCCCGTCGCCTTCGCGAGCTCGCGCCCCCTGCCGAGCATCTCGAACGAGATGTCGGCGATCGTCCCTCCGAGATGCTCGACGACGACGGCAACGTCCTGGCTCACGACTTCACCACTCCCTTGTCCTTGAGGATCGCGAACAGCCGGTCCGCGACCTCCTCGGGCGAGCCCTCGATGATCTCGGCACGCCCGCCGGCCTCGGGTTTCGCCAGACGGCGCACGGTCGAACCGGCGCTCGCTTCCGGCGCCGCCGCGGCCGACTTCTCGATCTTGAGCGTCTTCATCGCCTGGCGGACCTTGCTGACCGGCGCGTAGCGCGGCGCCTCGCGCGCGGCCTGGACGCCCAGCACGCACGGCAGATCCACCTCGAGCTCCGCCATGACGCCACCCGCGTACTCCTGGCGCGCGACGACCGCCGTCGGGCCCGCCGGCTCCACGCCGCTCACGACGCTCACGTGGGGCAGGCCGAGCGCCTCGGCCAGGAAGACGGCGACCTGGCCGTCCCGGTCATCCACCGCCTGGACGCCGGTGAGGACGAGGTCGTGGGGGATGGACCTGAGGGCCTTCGCGAGCACGTCGGCCGTCGCCCGGCTCGAGCCCGCGGCGGACTCCGCGCCGGTCAGCTTGAGCGCGCGGTCGGCGCCCTTCGCGAGGCACGTGAAGAGCGTCTCGTCCACGTCGCCCGTGTCGAGCGCGATCACCGTCACGCGCGCGCCGTGCGTGTCCTTGAGGAGGAGCGCCTCCTCCACCGCCTGCTCGTCCCACTCCGAGAGCCGGAGCTTGAGGAAGGAGCGGTCGAGGTCGCGGCCGTCGCTCGCGATCTCGAGATCCTCGACGAGGTCGGGCACCATCTTCACGGGCACGACGATGTCCATGGCGACTCCCCTATTCGAGCGCGCTGAACTTGCGCGAGTCTTCGTTCCACGTCGCGAACGCCGCCCACGCCGCCATCACGACGACCACGAGCAGGATGGCGGCGCCCCAGCCGAGCGCTGTTGGCAGGAAGACGGCGGCGCCGAGCTTGCCGAGCAGCCCGGTCTGGGTGAGTACCAGGCGCGTGAGCGAGGCCGCGAGCGCGAAGCAGGCGACGGCGGCCCAGAGCTTCACCTGGCCCTCGCCCGCGCGCCAGATCGAGCCCGCGCCGCACCCGCCCGCCAGCGTCATGCCGATGCCGAAGACGAGGCCGCCCGCGAGCGCGCCGACACCCGCGGAGGGGAAGACCCACTCACCCTTGTCCTTCAGGTCGGCGAACTTGAGGATCGCGAAGCCGAGCATGCTCACGACCACCCCGAGCGCCGCCGCGCGCGTGTGCTCGCCGTCGCCCGTCAGGAAGGGCTCGCGAAAGGCCCGGACCAGGCAGAAGTGCGAGCGCTGGAAGACGATCCCGAAGGCCACGCCGAAGAGCAGGAAGATGCCCTGGGGAACGTAGCCCCAGCGCCCGTAAATGAACGGCGCCGCCACGAGCCCGAGGAGCAACACCGCCCCGACCCAGGGCTGACGGCTCGGACCGTCCGACCCCACCCCGGCGAACACGCGCGCGGTCCCGCTCGACCACCCCGGCCGGTGCTCCATCTCCCACAGGAGGTACCGGAGGCCCAGCCAGGCGCCCGCGAGGAGGCCCACCATCATGCCGAGGCCCGCGAGCGAGAGCGCGCTCGTCGCGCTGAAGAAGCCGCCGACGTTGCAGCCGAAGGCGAGCATCGCGCCCACGCCCATGAGCACGCCGCCGATCGCGCCCTTGACCAGCTCCCCGCGCGGCGGCACGCGGATCGCGAACTCGCGCGCGAGGAGCGCCGCGCAGAGGCCCCCGGCGAGCACCCCCAGGTTCAGGAGCGAGCCGGAGTAGAGCCACGGCGCGATGAGGTCGGGGCGATCGACGAGACCCACCCCCTTGAGGACCCAGTCCCCCCAGTTGCGCATCCCGTCGGATGCCGTCCAGGGGCGGTCGAACGCGAAGAGGAAGACGTTGACCGCGGCCATGAGGATGGCCGCGCCCCACGCCGGCCACCGCCGGCGGAACAGCGCGGCGTACTGCTCGCGGAAGGCCGTCATTGTGGAGGCGGCCGGTGGCGCACGGAGGAGAGCCTCGGGAGGGGTCGCTCGACCACGCGGTCTGCGACCGCGCGGCCCATCGCGGCTGGGCTCCAGCCTGCGCGCGGGGTCCGCGGCCACGCGGCGGGAACGGG
>JBBTPF010000224.1:0-4594 GCA_038066295.1 Candidatus Methylomirabilota bacterium
CGCCGCGGGGCTGGGGCCCCGCCGTCCGAGGCGAGCGAAAGATGATGGCCGTGCGAGCCGCAGGACGCCGCGGGGCTGGGGCCCCGCCGTCCGAGGCGAGCGAAAGATGATGGCCGTGCGGACCTCTGGAATCCGCGGGGCTGGGGCCCCGCCGTCCGAGGCGAGCCGGTGAAGGCCGCGGTCCTGCGCGAAGACGGCCGGATCGCGGCCGAGGAGTGGCCGCGACCGACGATCGGCGACGGCGAGGTGCTGCTGCGGCTCAAAGGCTGCGGCCTCTGTGGCTCGGACATCGCGAAGATCGTGGACCCGGGGACGCCGGTGCCGGTCGTGCTCGGCCACGAGGTCGTCGGCGAGGTCGCGGCGATCGGCGAGGGCGCCACGGGTTGTGCCATCGGCGACCGCGTCGTCGCGGCGCACCACGTGCCCTGCGGAGACTGCCACTACTGCCGGCGCGGGAGCGAGTCCATGTGCCGCGCGTTCAAGGCGTCGAACCTCGACCCGGGAGGCTTCGCGGAGTACGTCCGCGTGCCGGCGCCGAACGTCCGGCACGCCATGTTCCGCGTGCCGCGGCACGTGACCGACGAGGCCGCGTCGTTCGTCGAGCCGCTGGCGTGCTGCCTGCGCGCGCTCCGGCGCGCGCGCGTGGAGCGGGGCGACACGGCCGTCGTCGTCGGTCTGGGCTCGATCGGGTGTCTCTTCGTCCAGCTCCTGACGAACGCCGGCGCCGCCGTCGTCGGCTCCGACCCGATCGCCGATCGCGCGGACATCGCCAGGCGCATGGGCGCGGTCGCCGCCGGACCCGCCGGGCTCGCCGCGGCGGTGCAGCGGGAGATCTCGGGCGGCCGCGGCGCCGACCAGGTCATCATCACGGGCGGCGGCGCGGAGGTGCTGCCGTGGGCCACCGGGATCCTGCGCGACGGCGGGACGGTGCACTACTTTGCCGGCGGCGGAGGCGACGCGCTGCCGCTCCGGCTCGAGACGCTCTACCACCGCGAGCTGACCGTGACGGCCACGTACTCATCGTCGCCGTCGGATCTCGCCGAGGCCTTCGGCCTGATCGCGAGCGGGGCCGTCGCCGTCGAGCGGCTCGTCACCCACCGGATCTCGCTGGCCGGGCTCCACCGCGGCGTGGACCTCGTGCGGCGCCGCGAGGCGATGAAAGTCTACGTGACGCCGTGAGGGCGATGGTGTTCCACGGCCCGGGCGACCTTCGCCGGGAGGACCTCCCGGTGCCCGAGCCCGCGCCGGGCGAGCTCGTCGTGCGGATCGACGCCGCGCTGACGTGCGGGACCGACGTGAAGACCCTCCACCGCGGTCACCCCGTGATGATCCCGAAGGTTCCCACGGTGTTCGGCCACGAGCTGGCCGGCACCGTCACGGCGGTCGGAGCGGGCGTCGACCGCTTCCGCGAGGGTGACCGTGTCGTCGCCGCGAACTCGGCGCCCTGCGGCGAGTGCCGTCCCTGCCTCGCCGGGCGCTCGAACCTCTGCGAGGACCTCCTGTTCGTCAACGGCGCCTACGGCGAGTTCATCGCGCTTCCGCCGCGGCTCGTCGCGAAGAACGTCGTGCCGCTCACCCCCTCGCTCCCCGCCGCGCGCGCGGCGTTCGCCGAGCCGCTCGCCTGCGCGCTCGGCGGCATCGAGCGGGCTCGCGTCGAGGGGGGGCAGACCGTGGTGGTCTTCGGGCACGGCGCGCTCGGCTGTCTCCTGGGGATGGCGGCGGCCGCTCGCAAGGCCCGGGTGCTCCTGGTCGGGAAGGCGGGCTGGCGGCTCGACCGGGTGCGGAGCCTCGGGATCGGCGAGTGCCTGGACGCGACGGGAACGGACAACATTGTCGAGGAGATCCGCGCCGCCACCGGCGGCCGAGGGGCGGAGGTCGCCATCGACGCGACCGGCCGGCCCGAGGCGTGGGAGCGGGCCATAGACGCGACGGGCCGCGGGGGCAGCGTGGTATTCTTTGGAGGCTGCGCGCCCGGCACGTCGATCCGCCTGGATGCGCGACGGGCGCACTACGAGGAACTGGCGCTCCTCGGGGCGTTCCACCACACGCCCGAGCTGATCCGGCGAGCCGTGAAGTTGATGGAGTCGGGCGCGCTCGTGCCGGACGGCCTGATCACGCACCGGATGCCGCTCGAGGCCGTCCCGGACGCGCTCGAGCTCATGGCGAGGGGGAACGCGTTGAAGGTGTTGATCGAGACATGAACGCACGCGTTCGGGTGGTGGCGGTCGTCCTCGGCCTCGCCGCGGCGGTGGCACCGCCGGCGCGGGCCTTCGACCCGGCCGAGACGTTCAAGAAGGGCACGTACGTCCTCTCGCTCGAGGGCGGCTACGGCGAGCAGTTCAACCTGGAAGGCTTCACGAACCAGAGCGATATCACGTTCGTCAACCTGGGCTTCCGCTCCTCGCTGCTGCCCTGGGGCCCGACGGGCGCAGGGGCCCTCAAGGGCGCCCTCGAGCTCGGCCTCGAGCCCGTCTACCAGAAATACACCGACCCGAAGCCGGCGTTCTGGGCGGGGCTCGCCGCGGTGGGCCGCTACCACTTCCTCTCGCTCGGTCGCTTCGTTCCGTATGTCGAGCTCGCCGCCGCGCCGGGGGGAACCGATCTCCGCGTCAAGGAGATCGACTCGGAGTTCTCGTTCCTGCTGTGGGGCGGCGTCGGCGGCGCGCTGTTCGTGACTGACTCCAGCGCGGTGTACGCCGGGTACCGGTACGAGCACAACTCCAACGGCAACATCGACACGCCCAACCGCGGCTGGGAGTCGCACGTGGGCCTGATCGGCGTCTCGTATCATTTCCGCTGAGGCGGGGAGCGCGATGAAGGCCCCCCTGTCCGAGATCCTGCTGGCCGGGCCGCGCGGCTTCTGCGCCGGCGTGGAGCGGGCCATCGACATCGTCGAGCTGGCCCTCTCGGTCTGCCGACCGCCGGTGTACGTCCGCAAGGAGATCGTCCACAACCGCCACGTCGTGGAGGAACTCCGCGCCAAGGGCGCGATCTTCGTGGACGAGCTCGACGAGGTGCCCGACGACGCGACGGTGATCTTCAGCGCCCACGGGATCTCGCCCGAGGTCCGGCGCGAGGCCGAGGGCCGCGGCCTGCGCGTGATCGACGCCACGTGCCCGCTCGTGACCAAGGTGCACCTCGAGGCGATCCGGTACGCGCGCGAGAACTACTCGATCGTGCTCATCGGCCACCAGGACCACGACGAGGTCATCGGGACGCTCGGGGAGGCGCCCGAGCGCATCCACGTCATCGCCAGCGCCGACGAGGCGGAGAAGCTCGAGGTGCCGGACCCCGGCAAGGTCGCGTACCTCACCCAGACCACGCTCTCCGTGGACGACACGCGGGAGGTCATCGAGGCGCTCCGGAAGAAGTTCCCGAAGATCGTCGGCCCCTCGCGCGACGACATCTGCTACGCCACGCAGAACCGCCAGGCGGCCGTCAAGCGTCTCGCGAGCGACGTGGACGTCCTGCTCGTGATCGGCGCCGCGAACAGCTCGAACGCCAACCGGCTCGTGGAGGTCGCCAAGACCGCGGGGACGCGCGCCCATCTGATCAACGACGTGCGCGACATCCGTCCGGAGTGGCTCGCGGGAGCGGAGCGGATCGGCGTGACCGCCGGCGCGTCCACGCCCGAGGTGCTCGTCGCCCAGACCGTCGAGGCGCTCAGCGGCCAGGGCGTGTCGGTGCGCGAGGTCCACGTGGTCGAGGAGGACGTCCGCTTCGCGCTGCCCCAGGAGCTCGACCAGATCGCGATCGAGCGCGGTGTGGCGCTGCCGTCCCGGACCGCGATGCGCCAGTCGCTCTGACCGAGCCGGGCGCGGGGGGAGGGCGATGAGCTTCGTCAGCCACGTCGAGTGCACGGTCTGCGGCCACCGCCACGATCCGAAGCGCCTGCTGACCGTCTGCGAGCGGTGCGGCCAGATGCTGGCCGCGCGCTACGATCTCGGGCGCGTCGAGGCCGCGGTGACGAAGGACGCGCTCCGCCGGAGGCCGCCCGGGATGTACCGGTTCCGCGAGCTGACCCCGCTCGACGAGCGCGAGGAGCCCGTGACCCTTGGCGAAGGGAGCACGCCGCTCCTCGCCCTGCCGCGTCTGGCCGCGCATCTCGGGATGCGCCGGCTCTGGGCCAAGGACGAGGGCCAGAACCCGACGGGCTCGTTCAAGGCGCGCGGGCTCGGCATGGCGATCACGCGCTCGAGAACTTTCGGCGCGCGCGGCTTCGCGATCCCGTCGGCGGGCAACGCGGGCGGCGCCGCCGCGGCGTACGGCGCGCGCTGCGGGCTCCCCGTGGCGGTCGTCGTGCCGCGGTCCACGCCCGCGGCGAACATCGCCGAGACGCTGATCGCGGGCGCCCACGTGTTCACGATCGAGGGCTCGATCGCGACGGCGGGAAGGGTCGTCGCCGCGGTCGCGCCTCGGCTCGGCTGGTTCGACCTCTCGACGCTCAAGGAGCCGTACCGCCTCGAGGGCAAGAAGACGATCGGGCTCGAGCTCGCCGAGCAGCTCGGCTGGCGGATGCCCGACGTGCTGCTCTACCCGACCGGCGGCGGCACGGGCCTCGTCGGGATCCCCAAGGCGTACGAGGAGCTCCGCG
>JBBTPF010000225.1:0-5511 GCA_038066295.1 Candidatus Methylomirabilota bacterium
CACGGCGACGACGCGGAGGCGCCGCGCGTGCGCGCGAGCCGGGACAGCCTCGCGGCGCTCCTCGCCAACCGCGAGGAGATGGCGCGCCTCCGCCGGGAGCTGGCGAAGCTCCGCGAGGATCTGGCCAGGCGCGAGGGCGATCTCGCGAAGCTGCGCCAGGAGGCGGAGCGGACCCGCCAGGAGGCGGAGCGGGTCCGGCAGGAGGCGGAGCGGCTCCGCACGGACCTCGAACGCCTCAAGCAGATCGATTTGCGCCTCGAAAGACGCGGAAAGAAATGAAGCGATGGTGAAGCGGCAGGTGCTCGTGGTGGACGACGACCGGGCGATCCTCGAGGTGCTCGAGATGCGCCTGGCCGCGATGAACCTCGAGGTGACGGCGGTGAGCGACCCGCGGCGGGCGCTCGAGGCGGCGGGCGCCCGGCGGTTCGACCTCGCGCTGCTCGACCTCCGCATGGAGCCGATGGACGGCATCGCGCTCATGGAGGCGCTCCACGCCCGGCAGCACCGCCTGCCCGTGCTCATCATGACCGCCCACGGGACGATCGAGAACGCCGTCGAGGCGGTCCAGCGCGGCGCCTTCGACTACCTCACGAAGCCGTTCGTCCGCGACGAGCTCCGCGCGAAGGTCGGCCGCGCGCTGGCCACGCGCCGCTGGGCGCGCGACCGCGAGCGGCTCCTCACGGTCGGCCAGGCCCTCGCGTCCTCGGGCGTGATGGAGCGCGTGCTCGACGCCGTCGCGGCGGCGACCGTGGAGGCGACCGAGGCGGAGCGCTGCGTGGTGTTCCAGCTCGAGCACGCGCGGCTCGTGCCGATGGCGAGCGCGGGCTCGCCGCCCGCGTCCTGGGCGGCGCTCGAGGCGGCCGCCTCGAGCGCGATGGACAAGGGGGTGCCCATCGCGGTCCCGCAGGGCGGCGCGGGCGCCGAGGCGGGGACGATCGTGGCCGCGCCGCTCGTGGTGCGACGCGGGCCGGCCGGCGCGCTCGTGATCGAAACTCCGACGCGGGTCGAGCCCGACGAGGACGACCTCGAGCTCCTGGCGCTCTTCTCCTCGCAGGCGGCGATCGCCGTCCGGAACACCCACGAGCTCGAGCGCCTGCGCAGCGGCGCCCTCGCCGCGCTCGGCCGCATGGCGACCCAGGTCGCCCACGAGGTCAAGAACCCGCTGGCCGGCCTCCGGCTCTACGCCCGCCACCTCGCGCAGCGGCTGGAGCGCGCGGCGGACGCCGAGGGGGTGGAGATCGCGCAGAAGATCGCGGCGACCGTGGACCACCTCGCCGCCGTCGTCGCCGAGATCACCGCGTTCGGCCGGCCGCCCGAGCTCCGCCGCGCGCCGACGAGCGTGCACGCGCTGCTCGACGAGTGCCTCGACCTCGCCCGGGCGCGCGTGGATGCGGCCGCGATCGAGATCGTCCGCGCCTGGGACGGGGGCTGTCCCGAGGCGCCGCTCGACGCGCGGGAGCTCCGCAAGGCGTTCCTGAACCTCATCCTCAACGGCCTCGAGGCCCTCGGCGGCGCGGGCCGGCTGACGGTCGCCACGGCGTACGCCGCGGACGCCGCGACGCTCACCGTGACGATCGAGGACACGGGCGCCGGCATGAGCGAGGAGACGCTGGCGCGCGCGTTCGACCCGTTCTTCACGACGAAGCCGGAGGGCACCGGGCTCGGCATGTCCATCGCGCGCTCGGTCGTGGACCTCCACGGCGGCGCGCTGACGGTCCAGAGCCGCCCCGGACAGGGCACGCGCGTCCGGGTGACGCTCCCGGTGCAATCATGAAGAGTGCCCAGGAGAAACGGAGCCATCTCGCACCTGCCTCAGGCCACCCACGGACCCACGCGGCCTCGCGGCCCCCGCTACAACAGAGTGCACAGGATCGACGGAGCCATCCCGCACCTCTCTCGGGCCACCCGCGGATCCACTCAGGCTCGCCTCGGGCGTCGAACGCCCTGCGGGTTCGCACTGCCACGCCGGCCTCGCGGACCCCGCTAGAAAGAAATTGGCTGTGATGAGGCCGGAGGTGCTGGTGGTGGACGACGAGAAGACGATCGCCGACGGGCTCCGCCTGACGCTCGAGAGCGAGGGCTACACCGTCCGCACGGCCGCGGGCGTGCGGGAGGCGCTCGCGGCCTTCACCCAGGGCGAGCCGCAGGCGGCGATCGTGGACCTCATGCTGCCCGACGGCGACGGCCTCACCCTGACGCGCGACCTCAGGCGGCGCGACCCGGCGCTGCAAGTCATCGTCATCACCGCGTACGGCTCGGTGCGCAAGGCGATGGAGGCGACGCGGGGGGCGGGCGCCTTCCACGTCCTGGAGAAGCCCTTCGACCCCGACGAGCTGCTCGGACTCCTCCAGAACGCGCTCGACCGGCGAAGGCTCCTCACGGAGAACGCGGACCTCAAGCGCCGGCTCGTCGAGCAGGTCGCCGACAGCGAGATCCTCGGGCGGACCCCGGGGATCCAGCGCGTCATGGAGACGGTCGCGGCGGTCGCCGACGCGGACGCCAACGTCCTGATCGTCGGCGAGAGCGGCACGGGCAAGGAGCTCGTCGCCAACGCCCTCCACGAGCGGAGCCGCCGGCGCGCGGGGCCGTGGGTGAAGATCAACTGCGCGGCGCTGCCGAAGGACCTGATCGAGTCGGAGCTCTTCGGCCACGAGCGGGGCGCCTTCACGGGCGCCACGGCCGACAAGGTCGGGCTCCTCGAGGAGGCCGACGGCGGCTCGCTCCTCCTCGACGAGATCACCGAGATGCCGGTGGAGCTCCAGCCGAAGCTCCTGCGCGTCCTCGAAGAGCGCGTCGTGCGCCGCCTCGGCGGCGCCAAGGCGGCCCCCGTGGACTTCCGGCTCATCTCCTCCACGAACCGGAGCCCCGAGGCCGCGCTGCGCGAGGGGCGCCTCAGGCAGGACCTCTTCTTCCGTCTCAACACCGTGTCCATCGAGGTGCCGCCGCTCCGCGACCGCCGCGAGGACATTCCCATCCTCGTGCGCGCCTTTCTCGACCGGTACCGCGCCAAGCACAGCCGCCCGATCGCGGAGATCGAGCCCGAGGCGTACCGGCGGTTGCTGGGTTACCCGTGGCCGGGCAACGTGCGCGAGCTCCAGCACGCGATCGAGCGCGCCGTGCTCGTGGCGCGCGGACCGGCGATCGCCCTCGACGATCTGCCGGAGCCGCTCCAGCGTGTCGGCGCCGAGCGCGCCGCCGGCGCGGCCGTGGTACCCGCCGACGTGCCGTCGGGGTCGCTCGAGGAGATCGAGCGCGCGTCGATCCTCCGGGCGCTCGAGTCCACCCGCTGGAACAAGCAGGCCGCCGCGGCGCTGCTCGGGCTCCGGCGCCCGACGCTCTACTCCAAGATGCGCAAGCACAACATCCCCCAGCGCCGGGACGCCGGCCGCTGAGGACGCCGCGTCTGCAGACCCGCAGCGGACTGACGCCCGAAACGCGGGCAGTTCCCCGGCCCGTGCCCGTTTGGTAGGCAAGCGCTCCCGGGTTTCGCCTCCAGGGCCTCCGCGACTCCCTCGATTTCACGCGCCTTTGTCCCCCGCGCGTTCGGCACGCGCGTTGCTTGGTTCCCCCGCCGGGAGGGTCCGCGATGAAAAAGATCGAGGCGATCATCAAGCCGTTCAAGCTGGACGACGTCAAGGAAGCGCTCACCTCCATCGGCGTCGTCGGCATGACCGTGTCGGAGGTGCGCGGGTTCGGCCGGCAGAAGGGCCATACGGAGCTCTACCGCGGCGGCGAGTACACGGTCGATTTCCTCCCGAAGATCAAGATCGAGGTCGTGGTGCCCGACCATCTGGTGGACAAGGTCGCCGAGGTCGTCGCGGCGGCGGCCAAGACCGGCAACATCGGCGACGGCAAGATCTTCGTCCATCCCGTCGAGACGGCGGTCCGCATTCGCACGGGCGAGCGCGACGAGGGCGCGCTCTAGCTCCCAGGCCTCATTTCCAGAAGGAGGATGACGTGAAGCGATTCAGTCTCGCACTGGCAATGGCGCTGGTGCTGGGCGCCACCGTGCTCGCGGCGTGGGCCCAGCAGCCGGCCGCCCCCGCGGCGCCGGCTGCGCCCGCGGCGGCTCCCGCCGCTCCCGCACCGGCGGGCGTCTCGTCCGCTCCGGCGCCGGCCTCGAAGATCGACAAGGGCGACACGGCGTGGATGTTGACCTCCTGCGCGCTGGTGCTCCTGATGACGGCCCCGGGGCTCGCGCTCTTCTACGGCGGCATGGTGCGCCAGAAGAACGCGCTCGGCACGCTGATGCAGAGCTTCATCATCATGGCGGTCATCTCGATCCAGTGGATCCTCTGGGGCTACAGCCTGGCGTTCGGCCCTGATAAAGGCGGCATCATCGGCGGACTGGAGTGGATCGGACTCCGGGGTGTCGGGGTGGAGCCGTTCGATGCCTACTCCAAGACGATCCCGCACCAGGTCTTCATGGCCTTCCAGATGATGTTCGCGATCATCACGCCGGCGCTCATCACCGGCGCGTTCGCCGAGCGCAAGAAGTTCTCGGCGTTCCTCCTCTTCACGATTCTCTGGGCGACGCTCGTCTACGACCCGCTCGCCCACTGGGTGTGGGGCGACGGCGGCTGGCTCAAGAAGCTCGGGGCGCTGGACTTCGCGGGCGGGACGGTCGTGCACATCTCGTCGGGGGTGTCGGCGCTCGTCTGCGCCATCATGATCGGCAAGCGCAAGGGCTTCGGCCACCAGCCGATGCAGCCCCACAACCTGCCGATGACGGTGATGGGCTCGGCGCTCCTGTGGTTCGGCTGGTTCGGGTTCAACGCGGGCAGCGCCCTCGAGGCCAACGGCCTCGCGGCGAGCGCGTTCCTGGCGACCAACACGGGCGCGGCCGCCGCGGCGCTCGGGTGGATGTTCACCGAGTGGCTGAGCCGGGGCAAGCCCACCGTGCTCGGCGCCGCCTCCGGCGCCGTCGCGGGGCTCGTCGCGATCACGCCGGCCTCCGGGTACGTCGGGCCGATGTCGTCCCTGATCATCGGCGCGGTCGCGGGGGCGCTCTGCTACACGGCGTGCAACCTCAAGGGGAAGTTCGGCTACGACGACTCGCTCGACGTCGTCGGCGTCCACGCCGTCGGCGGGACCTGGGGCGCCCTCGCCACCGGGCTCTTCGCCTCCAAGGCGGTCAACGACGCGGGCGGCGACGGGCTCTTCTTCGGCAACCCGGGGCAGCTCTGGACGCAGCTCGTGGCGGTCCTCGCGACCTACGCGCTGGCGGCCGTGCTGACCGCGGTCATCCTGAAGGTCGTGGACGCGCTCGTCGGCCTCCGGGTGACGGAGGAGGACGAGGTGGCGGGGCTGGACCTCTCGCAGCACTCGGAGACGGCCTACGCCGCCGGCGGCGGGTACGGCGAGTTCACGGCGGGCGGGGGCAGCGGCGCGTTCGCCGAGGCTCGGCCCCGCGCCGCCCACTGACCCGGGTCGGCCGGTGGCACGAGGGGCACGGCCTCCTGAGGGATCGCTCGACCACGCGGGCGGCGGCCGCACGTCCCGTCGCGGCTG
>JBBTPF010000226.1:0-3350 GCA_038066295.1 Candidatus Methylomirabilota bacterium
GCAACGCCGTCGTGGGGGCCGGGATCGAACCCGACCGCTTCACGCTGGCGCTTCCGAAAGGGGCGAAAATACAGAGCATCCGTTGAAAAGAGGCCCTCGCCGTGCTAGGCTTCGGCGTCTTGTCGACACGGTCGGGGAGTGGCCGTCGCCTCGTGCTCAGCGCTGCGGCCAAGATCAACCTGGTCTTGGAAGTCCTGGGCAAGCGGGACGACGGCTATCACGAGATCGCCACCGTGCTGCAAGCCGTGGATCTGTCCGACCGGCTGGTGATCGAGGACGCCGAGGTCTTGGAGCTCCGCGCGACGGCTCCCGATGTTCCGACGGACGGAACCAACCTGGTCCTGCGCGCGGCCCGGGCCCTCGCCGAGGCGTCGGGTGTGGATCGTGGCGCCCGGATCACGCTCGACAAGCGGATCCCGGTGGCGGCGGGGCTCGGGGGCGGCTCCACGGACGCCGCGGCGACCCTCGTCGGCCTCAGCCGGCTCTGGGGGCTCAGGTGGCCGGCGGCCCGGCTGGCCGAGGTCGCGGCGATGCTCGGGATGGACGTGCCGTTCTTCCTCCTGGGCGGCGCCGCGGCCGGCACGGGACGCGGCGAGAAGCTCGAGCCGGTGGAGGGAACGGCGCTCGCGCTCGTCCTCGTGAACCCGGGGGTCGGGGCGAGCACCGCGGCGATCTATGGGGGCGTGACCCCGGCGATGTATTCTGACGGGGGAGGCGCGCGCCAGATGCTCGCGGCGCTCCGGAGCCGCCGGCCGACGAAGGTCGCGGCGAGCCTCGCGAACACGCTGGAGCGGGTCGCGGCGCCGCGGTACCCGCAGGTGCGGCAGATGGAGGCCGCGCTCCTGGCGGCCGGCGCGCTCGGCGCGGCGATGTCCGGCAGCGGGCTCACGGTGTTCGGCGTGGCGCGCTCGTTCGACCACGCGCGGCAGATCCGGGCGCGAGTCGTGCGCGGGTCCTGGCGCTGCTGGGCGGTCCGGACCCTGAGGGGTTCGGCGATCAGGGTGAGGGCGTGAACGTCAACACGATGGGGCGTGGCCAAGCGGCAAGGCGCGGGACTTTGGATCCCGTATTCGGAGGTTCGAATCCTCCCGCCCCAACCACTCCTCGAGCGAGGGAGCGATGGCGTACGAGCTGAAGCTGTTCACCGGGAACGCGAACCGCCCGCTGGCCGAGGAGATCGCCCAGTACCTGCGCCTGCCCGTGGGCGACGCCGAGGTCACGCGCTTCCTGGACGGCGAGGTGTACGTCCAGATCAACGAGAACGTCCGGGGCGCCGACGTGTTCCTCATCCAGCCGACGTGCCCGCCGGTGAACGACACGCTCATGGAGCTCCTGATCATGATCGACGCGGTGAAGCGCGCCTCCGCCCACCGGATCACCGCGGTGCTCCCCTACTACGGCTACGCGCGCCAGGACCGCAAGGTGCAGCCGCGCGTGCCGATCTCGGCGAAGCTGGTGGCGGACCTCCTGGAAGCCGCGGGCATCGACCGGGTCCTCGCGCTGGATCTCCACGCGGGACAGATCCAGGGGTTCTTCAAGGTCCCGGTCGACCACCTCTTCGCCGCGCCGGTCATCATCGAGTATCTGGGCAAGAAAGAGCTCCGCGACGCCGTGATCGTCGCGCCCGACGCGGGCGGCGTGGAGCGGGCGCGCGCGATCGCCAAGCGGCTCAACGCGGGCCTGGCGATCATCGACAAGCGGCGCGTGGGCCCGAACTCGGCGATGGCGATGCACCTGATCGGCGACGTCCGCGGCAAGGACGCCGTCGTCATCGACGACATGATCGACACGGCCGGCACGCTCATCCAGGCGGTGGACGCCCTCGAGCGCGAGGGCGCGCGCCGGATCCTCGCCTGCGGCGTCCACCCCGTGCTCTCGGCGCCGGCGGTGGACCGCATCGCCAAGTCGCCGCTCGAGGAAGTCGTCGTCACCAACTCGATCCCCGTGTCGGCGGAGAAGCGCGCCGCGCGCGTCACGGTCCTCAGCGTGGCGCCGCTGCTCGGCGAGGCGATCCGCCGCATTCACGACGAAGAATCCGTTTCGACGCTGTTCGTGTGAACCCGACGAAGGGAGCCTGAACGATGGAGATGCACGAGCTGACGATCAAGCGGCGCGAGGCGACCGGCAAGCAGGTCGCCAAGCGCCTGCGTCGCGAGGGCGCGGTCCCGGCCATCCTGTACGGCGGCGCCAAGCCCGAACCGATCACGGTGGATCCGAAGGCGGTCCTCCGGATGATCCACGGGCGCGGGGGCACCACGCAGCTGCTCGCGCTCAAGTTCGACGTCGAGAAGAGCGGCGGGACGCGGCTGGCGATCATCCGCGACCTCCAGTTCGACCCCGTCTCGGAGGATCTGGTCCACGTGGACCTGCAGGAGGTCTCCACCGACCGCGCGATCGCGGTGCGGGTGGCCGTCCATCCCGTCGGCGAGGCCGCGGGCGTGAAGGAGCAGAAGGGCATCCTGAACCTCGTGCTCCACGAGATCGAGGTCTCGTGCCTGCCGACCGCCATCCCGCAGCGGATCGAGGCCGACGTCACCGCGCTCATGATCGGCGACGTGCTGACCGTGGGTGCCCTCCAGGTCCCCGAGGGCGTGCGGATCCTGACCGCCGCGGCCCAGGCGGTCGCGACGGTGGTGCCGCCGATGGCCGAGGAAGTCGCGGTACCGGCTGCGCCGGCGGCCGCCGCGATCACCGAGCCCGAAGTCCTCACGGAACGCAAGCCGAAGGAAGAAGAGGCGGCGCCCGAGGAAGGCAAGAAGCCCAAGAAGGCGGAAAAGTAGTTCCGCGTGGCCCACGCGGTGGTGGGGCTCGGGAACCCGGGACCGGAGTACCGGGACACCCGCCACAACGTGGGCCAGCGCGTCCTCGATCTCCTCGTCCGGATGCTCAAGAAGTCGTGGCGCCGCGAGGGCCAGGCCTTCGTCGCGCAGGGTCAGTCGCGGGGGGAGACGCTCCACCTCATCAAGCCGCAGGCGTTCATGAACGTGTGCGGCCCCACCGTGGCCCGGGCGCTGCGCCGGGTCGGCGCCGGGCCCGCCGACCTGATCCTCGTCTACGATGACATCGACCTGCCGCTGGGGACGGTGCGAGTCCGCATGAAGGGGAGCGCCGGTGGCCACAACGGCGTGCGGTCGGTGATCGAGAGCCTCGGCACCTCGGAGATCCGGCGCGTCAAGGTGGGCATCGGACGCCCGGACACCAAGGCCCGGGTCCCCGACCACGTGCTGACGCCGTTCGACGAGGAGGAGCTGCCCGCGGTGGACGGCGCCGTCGCCGAGGCCGCCGAGCGGGTCCTCGCGCTCGTCGTCTAGCGCGGATTATTCGTGAACGACCCGTGGAGGCGGCCGGGG
>JBBTPF010000227.1:0-9606 GCA_038066295.1 Candidatus Methylomirabilota bacterium
GGCGACGATGGCGCCCGCGCTCCAGATCTCCGCCTCCGGGTTGAAGAAGCGCGTGGACTCGAGGCCCGGCTCCTCGCCCGGTGGGAGCTTCGGCCCCCGATGCGCGAACTCGGCAAGGCGCGCCCAGGTGACGACGCGGCCCGGCGCGCCGAGGACGCCGAAGCCCCCGTCCACGACCACCACATCGCCGGGCGCCGCCTCGAGCAGGCTCGCGGCGAGTCGCCGAGCCTTCTCGCGGACGTCGCGCGCCGCGAGGGCCAGCGCTGACCCCCCCAGAGCGACGCTCCGGCTCCCGAACGTCCCGACGCCCTGCGGCGCGCCCAGCGTGTCCCCGTGGCGGACGCTCACCGCCTCCGGCCGGACCCCCAGCTCGTCGGCGACGATCTGGGCGAAGGTCGTCTCGTGCCCCTGGCCCTGCGAGGTCGAGCCCGTGACGGCGAGGACCGCGCCCGTCTGCTCGACGCGCACGAGCCCGCTCTCCCATCCGAGGCCTGAGGGCTCGACGTAGACCGCAAGGCCGACCCCGACGATCTCGCCGCGCGCGCGCCGCGCCGCCTGCTCGCGACGCAGCCCCGCGTAGTCCGCGGCCGCCAGCGTCCGGGCCAGGAGGCCCACGTAGTCGCCGGAGTCGTAGACCTGCCCCGTCGCCGTTCTGAACGGGAAGCGGGCGCGGGGAATGAGATTCCGTCGGCGCAGCTCGGCTGGATCCATTCCGAGGGCGCGCGCAGCTTCATCGACGAGGCGCTCGATGAGAAACGCCGCCTCCGGCCGGCCCGCGCCGCGGTAGGCCCCGATCGACGGCGTCGTCGTGAAGGCGCCGATCGACTCGATGTCCACGTGCTCGATGAGGTACGCCCCGGGCAGGCACCGCGCGTGGTTGCGGGGCGTGGAGGCCATCGTGCAGGCGAGGCTCGAGCCGAGAGGGACCCGGATGCGCGCCCGGAGCGCCGTGATCCCGCCGCCGGCGTCGAGCGCGAGCTCCGCCGTCGAGCGGGCGCCGCGCCCGTGCTGGGTCGTGAGCAGATCCTCCACGCGCGTCGAGATCCACTTGACCGGCCGCCCGAGCCGGCGCGCGAGCCAGGCGACGAGGATCTCCTCGCGGTAAGGCCCGCCCTTCACGCCGAAGCCCCCGCCCACGTCGGGCGCGATCACGCGCACGCGCGTCTCGGCGAGCCCGAGCATGCGCCCGAGCTCGGCACGGATCCTGAACGGCGCCTGGGTGGAGGTCCACGCTGTCAGCTCGCCCGTCGCCTCGTCCCAGCGGGCGAGCATACCGCGGGGCTCCATCGGGACGCCGGCGAGCCGCTGCTGCTCGACGGTCACTGTCACCCGGTAGGCCGCCGTCCTGAAGGCACCGTCGGGATCGCCGTGGCGCCAGGCGATGGAGAACGAGTGGTTGTCGCTGGATGCCCCCACCACGGCCGGGGCGCCCGGCGCCAGCGCGGCGTCGGGATCGGACAGACCCGCGAGTGGCTCGTACGCGATCGCGACGCGCTCGGCACCGTCGGTGGCCGCGTACGGCGAATCGGCGAGCACGGCGACGACCGGCACCCCCTGCGCGCGGACGACGCCCGCGGCCAGCAGCGGGTGCTCGGGGATGATCATGTTCGGGATCGGGCGCATGATCGGCATCGGCCCGATCGGGCCGAGGTCGGCAGCCGTCATCACCGCCACGACACCCGGCGCCACACGCGCGGCCCCGAGGTCGATCGCGCGGATCCTCGCGTGGGCGTGCGGGCTCCGCACGAGCGCAAGGTGGATCGTGCCCGGCACCGCGAGGTCGTCCACGAAGCGGCCCCGCCCGGTCACGAGAGGACGATCCTCGGTTCGCCGGAGCGGACGTCCGATGAACCCCGGTGTCGCCGTCTGCCGGTCAGCTACCAAGATGTGGGTGTGGATGTCCACCCGCATCACTTCCCGTCGACCTTGCCGATCCGCTTGATCACGCCCGCGAGGATCTCGGCGTCGCGGTCCCACCACGCCTTGAACTCGTCGGCGTCCTGGTAGGCGATCGGCGTCTCGATCTTCGCCATCGTAGTCTTGAACTCCGGGTCCTGCACGGCCTGGCGCGTGGCGTCCCGCAGCGTCTTGAGGACGTGCGCGGGGATGTTCTTCGGCGCGAAAAGTCCGGCCCAAAGGTAGTACTCGACGTCGTACCCGAGCTCCCGGAACGTCGGCACGTCGGGGAAGGCGGCGAGCCGCGAGGCGCCCCACGTCGCGAGCGCGCGCAGCTTGCCCGCCTTCAGGTGCGGCAGGGCGACGGCGGGCGGCGAGGCCCACAGGGCGGCGTGGCCACCGAGCACGGCGGTCGTGGCCGGGCCCCCACCCGTGGTCGGCAGGTGGCGCATGCGCGCGCCGGCCGTCTGGAGGAGCATCTCGATCGGCACGTGGGAGGCGCCGTAGATGCCGGACGACGAGTAGGTGATCTCGCCGGGGCGCCGCCTGGCGTCCTCCAGGAGATCCTTCACGCTCTTCCACGGCGTGGCCGCCCCGACGACCAGCATCGGCGGATCGGCGTTCAACCTGGCGATGCCGACGAACTGGTCGCGCGTGTAGGAGGGGGTCTGCCCGAACAGCGCGTCCTTCTCCGGAATGATCGAGATCGACACGAGCCCGAGCAGCAGCGTGTAGCCGTCCGCCTTGGCGACGGCCACGGCTTGCATTCCGACGGCGCCCGCGGCACCGGCCTTGTTCGTGGTGACGACCGGCTGCTTGAGCACGCGTTCGAGCGCGGGCGCGAGCGGCCGCGCCGTGAGGTCGGCAACCCCGCCAGGCGGGAACGGCACGACGATGGTGATGGGCCGGGTCGGGTACGGCTCCTGGGCGACGGCCGGCGCCGTGAGCGACGCCGCGCCGAGCGGCACGATGGCGAGCAGAACGGTGGACAATGCGCGAGTCATCCAGGCCTCCTTGGCGTGAGGAGATCATTCATCGGAGCGCGTGCCTGGAACCCACGTGGGTGGCCTGAGAAAGGCGCGAGCCGGCTTCGTTCATGGCACGCCGGTTCAACGCTGGCGGTAGCCGACGAGTTCCAGGAGGTTGCCGTCGGGGTCGAGGAAGTAGAGGCACTCGTGGTCGCCCCAGTCGATCGGCGCGTGGTGGGGGATCGCCCGCTCGCCGAAGAGCTTCTGCGCCGCGGCGAGGTCCTCATACGCGACCTCGAAGGCGTGGTGGGCCTTGCCGAGCGGCTTCTGGATCTGGTCGAGCCCGCCGGGCGCCAGTTCAGGTTTCCAGAAGAGCGCACACGCCCCATCGCCGTAGCGCATGAGCACCTGGTCGGCGAGCCGCATCTGGGCCGTCATCCCGAGCACCTCGGTGTAGAAGCGCTCGGCGCGCGCGAGGTCGGCCACGTCCACGCCGAAGTGGTCGAGCCGCCTGAGCCTCAGAGAGCTCCCCTCCCCGTTCGGAGCCGCTCGAGCGCCCAGGCTGCGGCGTGACGCACCGTCGCGTCCTCGTCGTCGAGCGCGCGGCAGAGCGCCGGGACCGCTCGCGCGACGCCGCGGTTGCCAAGCACGATCGCCGCGTTTCGGAGAAGCCCGGCGCGCTTGGCCCGCGAGATCGCCCGGCCGCGAAAGCGCGTCCGAAAGCCGTCGCGATCGAGATCGAGCAGCGCCTCGAGCGGGCCGAAGGAGCCGGACGGCGCCAGGGCCGGCTCGCGCGCGGGCCCGGCCTTGCCGTTCCACGGGCAGACTTCCTGGCACACGTCGCAGCCGAACACCCACTCCCCGATCCCCTCGCGCAGCTCCTCGGCGATGTCACCGCGGTGCTCGATCGTGAGGTAGGCGATGCAACGCCGCGCGTCGAGGACATAGGGCGCCGGGAACGCGCGCGTCGGGCAGGCGTCGAGACAGGCGGTGCACGTACCGCAGCGGTCGGGCTGGCGCTCGTCCGGCTCCAGCTCGGCCGTGGTCAGCACGATGCCGATGAAGAACCAGGAGCCGAGCGAGGGCGTCAGGAGGTTCGTGTTCTTGCCGATCCAGCCGAGGCCGGCCCGCGCGGCGAGGGCGCGCTCGAGGACGGCGCTGGTGTCCACCGCGGCGCGGCATCGGGCGTCCGGGCCGGCGGCGTCCGCAAGAAAGTCGGCGAGCTGTCCGAGCCTCGGCAGCATGACGTCGTGATAATCCCGCCCCCGCGCATACCGTGCGACCGGCCCCCAGCTCTCGTCATCGTCTCCATGCGCATAGGCGAGCGCGACGGCGATCACGGAGCGGCAGCCCGGGAGCAGGCGTTCGGGATCGAGGCGGTCCGCGCGGCCGCGGGCGAGGTAGTCCATCGTCCCCGCGTAGCCCGCCTCCAGCCACCGCTCGAACGCCCGGCCGTGCTCCGGCGGGCTCGCGGGGCCGATCGCGACCCGGTCGAACCCGAGCTCGAGCGCCCGCCCCTTGACCGCTTCGCTCAGGGCGAGGCCGAGCAGCGTCACGTCTTGCGCGCCTTGACGACGAGGTGCGCCCGCGTCAGCGTGCGCCCGCCCTCCTCGAGGAACTTGACGTAGCGGAACCAGCGCCCGTCGGTCTTCCACGTCTCCTGGAGCGCGACCGCCGCGGCGAGCCCCTGCTCGACGGTCTCGAACTGCTGCACCTGGCGCTCGACCGCGAGGTGCTCGGCGGCGAATCCGGTGCGCTTGAGAAGGCGCTTGGCGCCGACCTCGCCGTAGGCGAAGCGGGACGGGCGCCCGGTCTCCTTCCACTGGTCGCTGTGGAAGGCGACGAAGGCGAAGACCTGATCGGGCTTCAGCACGCGCCCCGCGCGCTCGCCGATCGCATCCGACATGCAGAGGTAGGCGACCACCATGTCGGGCTTGAAGGGCGCGTACTCCTCGACCTCGACGTCGCCGACGACGAACCTCGCGTTCGTCACGCCGGCGGCCGCCGTCTTCTTCCGCGCCTCGTCGATGAGCCGCGCGTCGCGGTCCACGCCGACGACCGCGCGGCAGTGGGGCGCCAGGGCGAGCGCGAGCCGCCCCGAGCCCGTGCCCACATCGAGCACCATCAGCTCGGCGAGCGGCTCGGCCCTGAGGAGCTCGAGGAAGGCCGGGCTCAGCCCTTCGGCGACCTCCCCCGGCGCGCTAGCCGGTGACGGCGCCATCGGACGCCGAGGAGACGAGGCGCGCGTATTTCGCGAGCGCGCCCCACGTGTAGCGCGGCTTCGGGCGCTTCACCGCGCGGAGCCGCTTCTTGATCTCGCCGGGGGCCAGCTCGACGTCGAGCTTCCGCTTCTTGGTGTCGATGACGATCGTGTCGCCGTTCCTGAGGGCCGCGATCGGACCGCCCACCGCAGCCTCTGGAGCGACGTGGGCGACCATGAAACCGTGGGTGGCGCCCGAGAACCGGCCGTCGGTCATCAGCGCGACGCTCGACCCGAGGCCGGCGCCCTGCAGGGCGCCCGTCACGTGCAGCATTTCTCGCATCCCGGGCCCGCCCTTGGGCCCCTCCCAGCGGATGACCACGACGTCGCCGGCCTTGATCTTCCGCGCCTTCACAGCCGCAAAGGCATCCTCCTCGCGGTCGAACACGCGCGCGGTGCCGCGGAACACCGCCTGCTCATGACCGGCCAGCTTCGCCACGCAGCCTTCCGGCGCCAGGTTCCCACGAAGGATCGCTATGCCGCCGTGGCGCGCGATCGGATTCGAGAGCGGGCGGATCACCTTCTGGCCGGACGTCTCCCGGGCGGCGCGCGCCTCGTCGCCGATCGTCCTTCCGGTGACGGTCATCTCGGTCGCGTGCAGGAGCCCCGCGTCGAGCAGCCGCTTGGCGACGACCGGCATGCCGCCCGCCTCGTACATCTCGGGCGCGGTGTAGTTGCCCCAGGGCTTGAGATCTGCGAGAAGCGGAATCTTGCGCGAGATCGTGTCGAACTCGTCGATGGTGAGCTTGACGCCGGCCTCCTTGGCGACCGCGAGCAGGTGGAGGACGGCGTTGGTCGAGCCGCCCGTCGCCATCACGCCGGCGATCGCGTTGTAGAGCGCCTTCTTGGTGATGATCCGCCGCGGCAGGACGCCCTTGCGGAGGACGTCCATGACGAGCTTGCCCGTTTCGAACGCGATCTCCTCTTTCTTCGGGTCCACCGCGGGGACGCCGTTGAATCCCATCGGGGAGACGCCGAGCATCTCGAACGCCGTCGCCATCGTGTTGGCGGTGAACTGGCCGCCGCACGCGCCCGCGCCCGGACAGGCGCGGCTCTCGATCTCGCCGAGCTCGCGGGCATCGATCTTGCCGGCGTTGAAGGCCCCGATCGCCTCGAAGACGTCCTGGACGGTGAGTCGCCGGCCCTTGTACTCGCCGTAGAGGATCGAGCCGCCGTAGAGCATGACGCTCGGGAGGTTCAGCCGCGCCATCGCCATGACCATGGCCGGGATCGTCTTGTCGCAGCCCGAGATGCCGACGAAGCCGTCGAAGAGGTGGCCGCGCACCACCAGCTCGACCGAGTCGGCGATGGTCTCACGGCTGATGAGCGAGGCCTTCATGCCCTCGGTGCCCATCGAGATGCCGTCGGTGATGGAGATCGTGTTGAACTCGATCGGCGTGCCGCCGGCCGCCCGGATCCCTTCCTTCACCTTCTCGGCCATCTTCCGGTGGTTCCAGTTGCACGGCGTGACCTCGATCCAGCAGTGCGCCACGCCGACCAGCGGCCGCTTGAGGTCCTCGTCGGTGAAGCCGATCGCCTTGAAGAACGCGCGTGCCGCCGCGCGGTCGGCGCCGTCCAGGATGGTGTGGCTCTTGTGTCGGGGATCGAACGTCATGTCTGGTTCTCCTTTGAACGCTTCGCGACGAGATAGGTGAAGCGGCCGCGCTGCACCACCTCGCCGCGCTGGTCGATGACCTCCCGCTCTTCCACGACGACGCCGCCGTCCCGCATGGGGCGCTTGGTCGCGATCCGCGAGCGGCTGTGAATCGTATCGCCCACCCGGAGCCGGCGCACCACCTGCCAATCGAGACCCATGAAGGCGAGCACGGCGAGCGGTGGCTTCGGCACCCGCCACCCGAGCCCCGTCGTGAAGCAGAGCGGCAGGAGATCCGGGACGAGCGCCGCGTCGTCCGGCGGCTCGCGGGTGATGCCCTGGTAGATCGAGACGTGCGCCTCCGTCAGGGTCAATGCAGGCGTCTCCTCGACGTGCTCCAGCGGGACGTCCTCGAAGTAGGAGCGCGCGACGACGGTCACGGCTTGCGCTCCACGATGAGGTCGGTTTCACCCTCCTGGACCACCTCGTCCCGCTGGTTCAAGACCGTCCGCTGGACCGTGACGAGGCCGCGGTCGGGCTTCCCGGCCTCCTTCTTCGCGAGGACCTTCGCCTTCAGGCGGATCGTGTCGCCGATCTTGATCGGCCCCTTGAACTTCCACCGGAGCCCGACGAAGGCGAGCGTCGCGTATGCCTGGGTGGCGCGGGTGAAGAGCCCGGCCTGGATCGCGAGGCCGAGGAGCCCGTGGGCGATCCGTTCGCCGAAGATGGACCGCTTCATGAACTCGGCGTCGGTGTGGAGCACGTTGTAGTCCCCGGAGAGCCCGGCGAAGATCACGATGTCGGTCTCGGTGACCGTGCGGCCCGGCGACTCGTACTCCTCGCCGAGCTGGATCTCGTCGAAGTACCGCCGAAGCTCCGCCATGGACGGGCTAGGATATCACGCGGGCGCGCCCAGCTCCTTGCGGACGAGCGCGGCGCCGGCGGCGAGCGCCCTGAGCTTCCCGCGCGCGACCTCGCGGGGGAGCGGCACCATCCCGCAGTTGGTGCACGGGTAGAGGCGCTCCGGCGGGACGAACCTGAGCGCCCTCCGGATCGTCGCCGCCACCTCGGCGGGCGTCTCCACCGTCTCGGTCGCCACGTCGATGGCGCCGACCAGGACGTCCTTGCCGCGGAGAGGGGCCAGGAGCTCGAGCGGCACGCGCGAGTTGGCGCACTCGAGCGAGATCTGGTCGATGCGGCTCGCGGCGAGCAGCGGGAACGTCTGCGCGTATTGCCGCCACTCGCTCCCGAGCGTCGCCTTCCACTCGACGTTGGCCTTGATGCCGTAGCCGTAGCAGATGTGGACCGCCGTCTTGCAGGCGAGGCCCTCGATCGCGCGGTGGAGCGCCTCGATCCCCCACGCCTTCACGTCGTCCATGTAGACGTTGAACGCGGGCTCGTCGAGCTGGAGGACGTCGAGGCCCAGGGCGGCCAGCTCCCGCGCCTCCTCGTTGATCACGCGGGCGAACTCCAGCGCGAGGCGCCGGCGGTCGCGGTAGTGCTCGTCGGCGAGCGTGTCCACGATGGTCATCGGGCCCGGGATCGTGAACTTGAGCTTCCGCTGGGTGTGGGCACGCGCGAATCCGACCTCGTCCCCGTGGATCGAGCCCCGGCGGGCGAGCGGGCCGGTGACCGTGGGCACCTCGGCCTTGTAGCGGTCGGCGCGGATGCCGATCGTGACCCGCCGGCCGAAGTCCACGCCCTCGATCCGCTCGAGGAACCCGTGGACGAAGTGCTGGCGGGACTGCTCGCCGTCGGTCACGATGTCGATGCCCGCCGTCTCCTGCTCCTTCAGCGCCAGGAGCACGGCGTCGCGCTTGGCCTCTTCGAGGGCCGGCCCTTCGAGCGTCCACGGCGCCCAGAGCACGCCGGGCTTCGCGAGCCACCCCGGCTTCGGCAGGCTGCCGGCGATCGTGGTCAGGAGCATGGGCGACTGCCTACCAGAACGCCCCGCCGATGTCCAGCAGGAGCGACTACGCGAAGAGCGCCGCGGCGGCCCGGCCGAGCATGGCGGTCCCCCGCACCTCGTCGTCGAAGAGCGGCACGACCGCGCGCACACGGCCGTCGAACTTCTCGCGGATCGTCTTCATGTGGTCGTCCTGCATCTGCATCCGGTTCAGGACGAACTCGGGGACGTCCGCGCCGAGGGCCGCCCGGTCGATGACCATGTTCACGATGACGCCGCCGACGGGGATGCCGAACTCGTGGAACCAGCCGATGAAGCGGGTGATGACGGCGATCGGGAGCGCCTCGGGCAGCGTGACGAAGAAGAACGCGGTCTTCTCGGCATCGGTGAGGAGCCGGCGCGCCTGCCCCATGCGGGCCCGGAACGCCAGCAGATATTCGAGCAGCGGGTCCTCCTCCTTCTTCTTGCGGAAGGAGAGCATTTCGCGCAGCGTCCGCGCCTCCTCACGTGACTTGAGCATCTTCTCGACCCAGAGCGCGTACACCTTGGACATCCCGAGCAGCCGCCGCGCGTTCGCAGTCGGCGCGGTGTCGAAGACGTACACGTCGTATTCCTTCTTCAGCATCATCTCGACCATGTTCTCGAACATCGCCGACTCTTCGAACGCGGGGTTCATCGTCGCCGACTCGACGAAATCGTCGGCCTTGGTCGAGATGTCGGCGAACTTCAGGAACCACTGGATCTTCTCCCGGATCTCTTTCTTGGAGCGTTCGATCGTCTCTCGGGTGTCGATCTCGTAGGCCCAGAGGTTCGGCACGCCGCCGACGGCGGTGTGACCGCCGGAGACGTTCTGGCCGAGGAGGCCCGAAAGGCTGTGGACGGGATTGGTCGAGGCCAGGAGCGTGCGCTTGCCCCGGCCCGCGAGCCAGAGGGCCGTGGAGCCCGCCATCGCCGTCTTGCCCACGCCGCCCTTCCCGCCGAA
>JBBTPF010000228.1:0-3842 GCA_038066295.1 Candidatus Methylomirabilota bacterium
CCCGCCGGCTCCGGCTCCGCGGCAGCGCCGTCACACGCGACGATCGTTCGTGAATCATGCAGGCTAGGGCGGGGGCGGTCCTCCTCGGGCTCCTCCTCGTCGCCGCGCCGGCGGTCCTCACGCCCTACCAGCGCGCGCTGGCGCTCGCGATCCTCGCGGACGTCGTGCTCGCCGTCGCGTGGGCGTTCTTCTCGGGCCCCACGCGCTATCTGTCGCTTGCCAGCGGCGCGTTCTTCGGCGCCGGGGCGTACGTGACGGCGGTGGCGGGCGGCGCCGTGCCGTGGCCCCTGCCCGTCGTGCTGGGCGGCGCCGGCGCAGCGGTGATGGCGGGGGTCGTCGGCGCCCTCGCGCTCCGGCTCCGCGGCCCGTACTTCGCCGTCTTCACCTTCGGGCTGGCGGAGCTCGCGAAGCACGTGCTGATCTGGTACGAGACGCGCGTGACCGGCACGGTGGGGCGCATCCTCCTGGCCCAGCCCGCGCCGGCGACGCTCTACTACACGGTGCTGGCGCTTGCGGGGCTGGCGGTCGCGACGGCCGTCCTGCTCCGGCGCTCGCGCTGGGGCGCGGCGCTCGTCGGGATCGGCGGCGACGAGGAGCGGGCCGAGACGCTCGGCGTCAACACGACGGCGCTCAAGATCGCGGCCTTCGCGCTCTCCGCCGCGTTCATCGGCGCCGCGGGCGCGGCGATGGCGCCGCGCTGGACCTACCTCGACCCGAACGTCTTCAACCCGCTCGTGTCGTTCCAGGCGGTGATCATGGCGCTCCTCGGCGGCGCCTCCACCGTCGCCGGTCCCGTCGTGGGCGCCGTGTTCCTCGGCCTCGCCTCCGAGATCCTGCTCGTCAAGTTCCGCTACGCCTACATGCTCGGGCTCGGCGCCGTCCTCCTCGTGGTGGTCCTGGCGCTGCCCGAGGGCCTCGCAGGGCTCTGGGGGCGGCGCTACAGGTCCCGGTCGAGCGCCTGAGCGACCCGGCGCACGCGCTGCATCATCGCGGCGAACCGTTCGGGCTTGAGCGACTGCGGCCCGTCGGACAGCGCCTCCTCGGGCTTGGGATGCACCTCGATGATGAGCCCGTCGGCGCCCGCGGCGACGCCGGCCATCGCCATCGCCTCCACGTACTCCCAGTGGCCGGTGCCGTGGCTCGGGTCCACGACCACGGGGAGGTGCGAGAGCTTCTTCACGACCGGCACCGCGTTGAGATCGAGCGTGTAGCGCGTCGCAGTCTCGAAGGTGCGGATGCCGCGCTCGCAGAGGATCACGTGGGGGTTGCCGCCCGACAGCACGTACTCCGCGGACAGGAGCCACTCCTGGATCGAGGTGGCCATGCCGCGCTTGAGCAGCACGGGCTTCTTCGTCTCGGCCACGCGGCGGAGCAGCGAGAAGTTCTGCACGTTGCGCGCCCCGATCTGGAGGATGTCCGAGTACCGGGCGACGAGGTCCACCTTCTCGGGCTCCATGACTTCGGTGACGACGGGCAGCCCCGTCTCGCGCTTGGCCTCGGCGAGGTACTTGAGCCCCTCCTCCTCGAGGCCCTGGAACGCGTAGGGCGAGGTCCGCGGCTTGAAGGCGCCGCCCCGGAGGATCGTGGCGCCGCCCGCCTTCACCTTGTGGGCGACCTCCAGCACCTGCTCGCGCGACTCGACCGAGCACGGTCCCGCCATGACCACGATCGCCCGGCCGCCGATCCTCACGCCGTTCACCGGCACCACCGTCGGCTCGGCCCGCACCTCGCGGCTCGCGAGCTTGAAGGGCTGGAGGATCGGCTGGACCGTCTCCACGTACTCGAGCGACTCGAGGGACTTCAACCGGTCCTTGCCCCGGTCGTCACCGACGGCGCCGATGACCGTCCGGAGCTCGCCGCGGATGGTGTGCGGGCTGTAGCCCATCCGTTCGATGCGGCGGCACACGTCCTCGACTTCGGCGTCCGTCGACCCTGCCTTGAGCACGATGATCATCGTTCGTCTCCTTTGTTCGAAAAAACGAAGGCCGCGGGAGGTAACCCGCGGCCTTGACGGTGTCGGCGCCGCGGGCGTTCGGTCCGCCCGCGGCTCTCTGCGTGTTCTAGGTCAGAGCGCCCGGGCAGACCTCGGCGAAGTAGAAAAACCAGAAGAAGCCGACCCCGCGCGACTGGCTGCCCATAGCGTAGCCGGCACTCTACCGGGGGCGGGACGCCGCCGTCAAGTGCTTTTCTCGGCCTCGTTCCGGTCGGTCCCGGGCTTGTGAAAGCGCCTGATGAGGCGCGCGCGGTAGTAGTAGAGCGGCAGGCAGGCCGCCAGGATGACCGCCATGAACGCGATCGCGTAGATGTATTGCTGCTCGGCCACGTGGGCGCCGAAGTAGGACGAGATCCACGTGCCCGGCAGCCGGCCGACCGTCGAGACCACGGCGAAGACCCAGAAGGGCAACGGGCTGATCCCGAAGAGGTAGGAGATGATGTCCTTCGGAAACCCGGGCACGAGGTAGAGGATGAAGCAGATGATCGCGCCCTCGGCCTCCAGGATGAAGCTCATCCGGTTCCAGTGGTGCTCGCTGAGCCACGGCCGCACGAGCGGCTCGCCCCACCGCCGGCCCACCCAGAAGCAGCCGAGCGTGCCGATCGTCAGCCCGATCGTCGAGTAGATCAGTCCCCAGAGCGTGCCGAAGAGCGCGCCGCCGACCGGCCCCGTGATCTCGCCCGGGATCGGCGAGATGATGACCTGGAGCGCCTGGATCACGATGAAGACGACCGGCGCGAGCCACCCCCAGGCGTTGACCGTGTCCTTGAGGACTTTCTTGTCGCTGTAGAGGCGGACCAGCCAGCGGACGGCGGGCGCGTCGATGACGACGAGCCAGAGCACGAGGGCGAGGAGCCCGAAGAGGACGCCGGTGACGATCGCCACGCGGGCGCGATCGGTCATCGGTTCACCGGGGCGGGCTTAGAGCGCAGGACGGCGATCGCTCCAGGGCCGGGCCTCCTCGAACGCCGCGGAGGCGGCGAGGACGGTCGCGTCGGCGTGCCGGCGGCCGACGATCTGCAGGCCCACGGGCAGGCCGTCGTCGGTCCAGCCCGCGGGAACCGACGCCGCCGGCTGGCCCGTGAGGTTGAAGGGGAACGTGAAGGGCATCCAGCCGAGCACCGAGACGCGCTCGCCCGCGATCTCGCGCGGCGGCGCCTGGCCCGCGGCGAAGGGCACCACCGCGACGGTGGGCATCAGCAGGAGGTCGAAGCGCTCGAGGAACGCGTGAACCTCGCCCCAGTAGGCGTCCACCCGCTCCACCGCGCGGATGTACTCCCGCGCCGTGACCGCGCCACCCCGGCGGACGAACTTCACCAGCGTCGGGTCCATCAGGGCCTCGCCCTCCGGGAGGCGATCGGACCACGCCGCGTAGCACTGCGCGGCGATGATGGTGGAGAACATCGCCTCCGGATCCTCCCAGCCGGGGTTGACCACCTCGACGTGGCAGCCGAGCGACTCGAACTCCGCCGCGGCGTCCCCGCAGATCTCGACGACGCGCGGGTCCAGCCTCGCGTAGCCGAGATCGGAGGTCCACGCGACGTGCAGGCCCTTCACATCGTCCTGGCACGCGGCGAGGCACGAGCCCGCCGGGGATGGCAGCGACCGGCGGTCGCGGTCGTCGCCGCCGGCGATGGCGTCGAGCACGAGGGCCGCGTCGCGGACGGTGTGCGCGATCGGCCCCACGTGGGAGACGTGGGCCCAGCCGGGGAACCCCCCACGGTGAGGCACGCGGCCGTACGAGGGCTTGAAGCCGTAGACGCCGCAGAACGCCGCCGGGATGCGGACCGAGCCCCCGCCGTCCGTGCCGAGGGCCAGCGGGCCCGCGCCGCTCGCCACCGCCGCGGCG
>JBBTPF010000229.1:0-13968 GCA_038066295.1 Candidatus Methylomirabilota bacterium
CGTGCTGAACGTCAACCTGCGCGCCGCCTTCTTCGTCCTCCAGGCCGCGGCCCGACGCATGGCGCGACAGGAGCCGATCCCGGACTCCGAGCTGCGCGGCAAGTTGATCCACACCGCCTCCATCGCCGCCTACCGGGGCGGCAACCACCTGATGACGCCGTACTCGGCGTCGAAGGCCGGCGTGGTGAGCCTCATGCGCTCGGCGGCCCAGGCGCTGGCGCCGCATCGGATCACGTCGAACTGCGTCTGCCCCGGCGCGGTCGAGACGGCGATGTGGGAGCAGATCGACCGGGAGTGGGGCACCCTCGAGGGCCTGGCCCCGGGCGAGGCCTGGAAGCGTCGGATCCAGCCGATTCCGCTCGGGCGCCCCGAGCGGCCCGAGGACGTGGCCGGCGTCGTGGCGTTCCTGGCCGGTCCCGACTCCGACTACATGACGGGGCAGGCCGTCAACGTGGACGGCGGCCTCGTGATGGGGAACTGATCTCCGGCTCCGGTGATCAGGCCCGGCTCCCGGGCTTGATCGCCGGGCTGCCGGTCGTGCAGAGGGGGCAGGCCTCCGGCTGCCAGGCCCTGGCCTGGACGGTGGCCAGCGCCGCCCGCTTCACCGCGAACTCGGCGGCGCCGCCCGAGCGATCGATCAGCGAGCCCACGCCCACCACGACGCCGCCCGCCTGCTCCACGCACTCGACGACCTCGCGCGTGGAGCCGCCGGTGGTGATGACGTCCTCCACCACCAGGCAGCGCTCGTCCGGCGAGAGCGCGAAGCCGCGGCGCAGCGTCATCGCGCCGTTCTCGCGCTCGGCGAAGAGCGCGCGGACGCCGAGGGCGCGCGCCACCTCGTGGGCGACGAGGATGCCGCCGATCGCCGGCGCCGTTGCATGCCGGGCAGGCGAACGCGAGGGCAGCACCGCACGCGTTGCAGAACCTCGCGCCTGCCGGGTTCTCGTGTCGACACGCTTCGCAACGCGTCATCCTGCCCTTGTCTCCGCCTCTTCTACCCCTGCAAGGCGTCGAGCGCGCGCCGTGCCTCTGCGACGATCGCGGGGCTGACCCATAGTGACGACTTGGCCAGCCGGTCCAAAAGCGCTGCAGCCTCTGGCCGGTCGATATGCCGTCGCGCGGCTGCCCACAGCACGACGCCGAGCGACCCGTGGACTTCGATCCCAAGCAGCGTGGCCACAACACGAGCGGCGGCGTCGTCCGTCAGCAGCCAGTCGGCAGCGACAGACTGAGCAAGGACGATAGCTTCCATCTCGCCCGATCCGATGTCGATCTGCGCCGCCCACTGTGCCAGCTGCCCCGCAGCAGGGTCGGGCGGCGACTCAACCCGGATCCAACGAGGTCGTCGAGCCGGCCAATCCGCGATGAGGCGGGCAAGCTCGTGGTCGACAGCGATCGGAATGAAAACTTCCCCGGCTTTCTCGAGTAAGCCCAGCGCGCCTGCTTCCGAGAGATGAATGACGGGGCCCGTGTCGCACACGACGATCCTCACGAAGCGGCCTTCCCGAGCTTGAGCGCCCATTCGATGTCATCACGCATGAAGCGCTCGAGAAGCTCGATCCGATGACGCCGAACGAAGTCGGTAACGGCGGCACGAACGACCTCTCCCTCGGAGCCGAACCATCCTGCTTGGACGTAGGCCTCGATCTCGGCGGCGAGCTTGTCAGGGAGTTCGATGTGAAGAGCTTTCACGATTCACCTCCTTTCCCTTAGTGCGAGCCCTCGCCTTAGTGTACCGAAAACCCCTTCTCGGCCGGCGCCAAGAGTGCGGTCTGGCGGCTGACCCGGGACATCAGCGGAGTGCCGCCACTTCCGCCTCGGCCTGCTCCAGCCAGAACCGCATGTCCATCTCGCGGTACATCGTCGTCGCCGTGCCGAGGTGCTCCTGCGCTAGCTTGTCCAGCACGACATAAGACTCCAACGCGGAAGTCCCTCGCCCCGCCGCCACGGCGCTCTCGCCTTCGTCTGCCCGCCACCTTTGCTCGCGGCGGGGTCGCGCCCGGATTGTCCGTCCGCGATGAGGGCAAGGTTCTCGGTACCGCTCAATCCTTGACTCCGCCCCTGAGGCGAGCGATCCTCGCTCGCGCGGGGAGGGACAAGCGGAGCGGCCGGAGCCGCCGGCCGGCGAGGCCGGCAGGGACGAAAGGGCAGGGCTTTTGGACCGACTATCCTCTCACCGTCGACCTCTTCGGGGTCGCAAGCCTGGGTGACGGAATTGACGTCGCCGTGGGCGCGTCCCCGGTTGCCGTTCCCGAACCCGCGTCCCTGCTCCTCCTGGCATCCGGCCTCGTAAGCCTTGGGGTCCTCGTGCGGAAGCGCTGCCGCTAAACCGAAGGTAACCGTTCGGGCCCTGCAGGCGGCCGCAGGGGCGAGTGCCACTGCACGGAAGCCGCTGGGGAGCAGCGACGGGGCGGGCTGGTGATGAAGGGCCGCCACACAGGCTTCCGTAACGTAGTCGACGACGTTGCGCCGCTGTTGCTTCAGCGTCGCCGTGACGGTGAGCATGCGCTCGACAAACCGGTTGCCGGCGGCGCTGTGGGTGCCGAAGCACCCCTTGCGCCAGAGCACCCGGACACTCGGGGTTTATTATCTGCGACGACCTACCCGGAGCCCCGCTCGTAACTCGAGATCTCGGATTACGCTTGACGTAACGCATAATGTTGATGACTATGGCAGATGATCGTCAGCCATCGGGACAAACGGACCAGGGAGTTCGCCGCCGGCAAGCGGATCAAGGCGTTCTCCGGAATCGAACGGTCCGCGCAGATGAAGCTCGACCGTCTCGAGGCGGCCGTGTCGCTCAAGGACCTTGCCGCCCTGCCCGGCAACCGTTTCGAGGCGCTGGTCGGGGACCGGAAGGGCCAGTACAGCATTCGGATCAACGACCAGTGGCGTATCTGTTTCGAGTGGCCGGGAGGTTCGGCCGGTCCGGTCAACGTTGAGATCGTGGACTATCACTAGGGAGAGAGACACATGGCACGCCTCGCAATTCACCCCGGCGATCAGCTCGCCGAAGAACTGAAGGCGCTCGACATGAGCGCTGCCGAGCTCGCGCGCCAGCTGAAGGTGCCGACCAACCGCGTCACCGGAATCCTGAATGGCCAGCGCGCCATCACCGGTGATACCGCGCTACGTCTCGGCCATTTCTTCGGCACCAGCCCCGAATTCTGGCTGAATCTACAGTCCCTCTACGAGCTGCGCCTCGCCGAGCAGCGGACCGGAAAGACCATCAAGGCGTTGCCGACGCTCCGGCGCCGGAAGGGCAGGGAGGAGCGCCAGCCCGTTCACGCCTGAAGTACAAAACCACGGCACAGAACTTCTCATCCGAGGGTCGCAGGTTCGACTCGGAGGCCGACCATGGCCCGAGGCGGGACGACGCCGGGGCCGGCGCGCCAGTTGGAATTCAGGTCTGATTCTGGTACTGTTCGGACATGAAAACAGTATCGATCGACGAGCTGAAGCGCAACCTGTCCTCGTTCGTCGACCAGGCGGCGGCGGGCGCGCGGATCCTCATCACGAAGCACCGGCGGCCGGTCGCCTCGCTGTCCGCCGCCGACATGGAGCACGTCCACATCGGCGCCCGGTTCGGCCGCGGGGCTCTGAAGCCGCTGCTTCAGGGGCCGACACGGGGAAAATACCTGGAGGTGTTGGAGACCGACCGCCGGTCGCCGAGTGGGCGGGGCTGACGGCCGGTGCCGGCGGGCCGGTACTACGTCGATACGTCCGCCTACCTGTGCCTGCTCCTCGGCGAGGCCGGGTGGCAACGGCTCGCGGGCGAGCTGGACGGGGCGCACCTGCTGTCGAGCGCCCTGCTCACCCTCGAAGCCGAGCGGACGCTCGTGCACCTCTCACGCGCAGGGCGGCTGACGCCCGCGGAGCTCCAGAACACCCTCGATCGGCTGGGGCGCGATCTCGATCACTTCGCCCTGCGGGACCTCACGCTCGACCTCTGCCGCTGGCGGGTCATGCCCATCGTCTCGACGCCGCGCTCGCTCGACCTGGCCCATCTGCGGACGGCGCTCTGGTTTCACCAGCGACAGGCGCTGACGCGGTTCGTGAGCCTCGACGCTTCCCAGACACAGGCGGCCCGGGAGCTCGGCCTCCCGGTCTGAGGGCCTGCTACGGCGCCCGCTCGGGATAGAATCGCCGCCGGGGAGCCGAAGGGGCTCCGAGGAGGTGTGATGGCGCGACTGACGGGACGGACGGTGCTCATCACGGGTGCGGCCCGCGGGATCGGCGCGGCGTGCGCGCGCCGGCTGGCCGCCGATGGCGCCAGGCTGGTGCTGGCCGATCTGGACGGCCCGGGCGTCGAGAAGCTGGCCGACGAGCTGGGCCAGGTGGCGGTCCGGGCCGACGTCACCCGGACTCAGGAGATCGAGCGCATGCTGGAGGAGCCCTACCGGCGCTGGGGGCGACTCGACGTGCTCTTCAACAACGCCGGCGTCATCCGCGTGCAGCCGCTCCTCGAGGTGACCGAGGCGGAGTGGGACCGCGTGCTGAACGTCAACCTGCGCGCCGCCTTCTTCGTCCTCCAGGCCGCGGCCCGACGCATGGCGCGACAGGAGCCGATCCCGGACTCCGAGCTGCGCGGCAAGTTGATCCACACCGCCTCCATCGCCGCCTACCGGGGCGGCAACCACCTGATGACGCCGTACTCGGCGTCGAAGGCCGGCGTGGTGAGCCTCATGCGCTCGGCGGCCCAGGCGCTGGCGCCGCATCGGATCACGTCGAACTGCGTCTGCCCCGGCGCGGTCGAGACGGCGATGTGGGAGCAGATCGACCGGGAGTGGGGCACCCTCGAGGGCCTGGCCCCGGGCGAGGCCTGGAAGCGTCGGATCCAGCCGATTCCGCTCGGGCGCCCCGAGCGGCCCGAGGACGTGGCCGGCGTCGTGGCGTTCCTGGCCGGTCCCGACTCCGACTACATGACGGGGCAGGCCGTCAACGTGGACGGCGGCCTCGTGATGGGGAACTGATCTCCGGCTCCGGTGATCAGGCCCGGCTCCCGGGCTTGATCGCCGGGCTGCCGGTCGTGCAGAGGGGGCAGGCCTCCGGCTGCCAGGCCCTGGCCTGGACGGTGGCCAGCGCCGCCCGCTTCACCGCGAACTCGGCGGCGCCGCCCGAGCGATCGATCAGCGAGCCCACGCCCACCACGACGCCGCCCGCCTGCTCCACGCACTCGACGACCTCGCGCGTGGAGCCGCCGGTGGTGATGACGTCCTCCACCACCAGGCAGCGCTCGTCCGGCGAGAGCGCGAAGCCGCGGCGCAGCGTCATCGCGCCGTTCTCGCGCTCGGCGAAGAGCGCGCGGACGCCGAGGGCGCGCGCCACCTCGTGGGCGACGAGGATGCCGCCGATCGCCGGCGCCAGCACCGTCCGGGCGCCGGCGCCCGCGAGGCGGGCGGCGAGCTCCCGGCCGAGCGCCTCGGCGTGGGCCGGGTACTGGAGCACGAGCGCCGACTGGAGGTAGACGTCGGAGTGCAGGCCCGATGTCAGGCGGAAGTGGCCGCGCATGAGGGCCCCGGTCTGCTCGTACAGCGCGAGCGTCTCGCGCGCGGTCAGCGGAGCTCCTGCCGGCCGGCGGCCGCGGCGGCGGCCGGATCGGGGGCGGCGGTGATCGGGCGGCCGACGACCAGGTAGTCGGCGCCGGCCGCGAGCGCCTGGCGAGGGGTCGCGACCCGCACCTGATCGTCGCCCCGGCCGGCGGCGTCCGGTGAGGCCGGCCGGATGCCGGGCGTCACGATCACCCACTCGCGGCCGAGCGCGATGCGCAGTAGACGGATCTCCCGGGGCGAGGCGACGCAGCCGTCGAGCCCGGCCTCGCGCGCGCGCTCGGCCAGATGCAGCACGTGCGCGTCCAGGTTGGCGACCACGCCCACGTCCCGGTAGAGCGCCCGCCGGTCGAGGCTCGTCAGCACGGTCACGCCGAGACAGAGCGGCCGGGGGACGCCGAAGTCGGCCGCCGCCTTCGTGGCGGCTTCCGCGCCGGCGCGCATCATCGCGCCGCCGCCGCTCGCGTGGACGTTCAGCATGAAGACGCCGAGGCGCGTCGCCTCGCGCACGGCGCCGGCGACGGTGTTCGGGATGTCGTGGAACTTGAGGTCGAGGAAGACGCGGAAGCCGCGCTTCCGCGCGGCCTCGACCGCGGCCGGGCCCGCCGCGGTGAAGAGCTGCGAGCCGATCTTGCAGCCGGTCAGCGCGCCCTCGAGCCGCACGAGGAGCTCTTCGGCGTCGGCGAGAGTTTCGACGTCGAGAGCGACGAGGAGCCGGTCCTCAGGCGCCACCGTGGTACTCCTGCAGGCTCAGGACCCCGGGCTCGCCCTTGAGCAGCGCCTCGATCGCGCCGATGGCGGTCTGGGCGCCGTCCACCGTGAGGTAGTAGGGGATGTTCTGGGTCACCGCGGTGCGCCGGATCATGTACGAGTCCTTCCGGGCGCGCCCGTCCTCGGGCGTGTTGAAGACGAGCGCGATCTCGCCCCGCTTCATGAGGTCCAGCACGTTCGGCCGGTAGCCCTCCGCGACCTTGTGGACCAGCTCGACGGCCATGCCGTGGCGCTCGAGGACCCGCGCCGTGCCGGCCGTCGCGACGAGCGTGAAGCCCATCTCGGCGAGGCGCTTGGCGAGCGGCAGCACCACGCGCTTGTCGCGGTTCTTCACCGAGATGAAGACCTTGCCGGAGGCGGGCAGCACCGAGCCCGCGGCGAGCTGCGCTTTCAGGTACGCCTTGCGGAAATCGCGGTCGATGCCCATGACCTCGCCGGTCGATTTCATTTCCGGCCCCAGGACGGCGTCGACGCCCGGAAACTTGACGAACGGAAACACCGATTCTTTCACCGCGATGTGGGCGAGCTCCCGCGCCTCGATCGCCGCGTACGGGGCCAGGGAATGGCCGAGCATCACGCGCGTGGCGACCTTGGCGAGCGGCAGCCCGATCGCCTTCGAGACGAACGGCACCGTCCGGGAGGCGCGCGGGTTCACCTCGAGGACGTAGATCGTGTCCTGGCGGATCGCGAACTGGACGTTGATGAGCCCGACGACGCCGAGTGCCGTCGCGAGGGTCCGGGTCTGCGCGCAGAGCGCCTGGACCTGGTCGTCGCCGAGCGAGTAAGGCGGCAGCGCGCACGCCGCGTCGCCCGAGTGGACCCCGGCCTTCTCGATGTGCTCCATGACGCCGCCGACGACGACGCGCTCGGCGTCCGCGACCGCGTCCACGTCGATCTCGATCGCGTCCTCGAGGAACTTGTCGATGAGCACCGGGTGCTCGGGCGAGACCTGCACGGCCTCGCGCATGTACTCCCGGAGGTCGGTGTCGTCGTACACGATCCGCATCGCGCGGCCGCCGAGCACGTACGAGGGGCGGACGAGCACGGGGTAGCCGATCGAGACGGCGATGGCCTGCGCCTCCGGCAGCGACCGCGCCGTCGCGCCCGCCGCCTGGTTGAGGGCGAGCTCGGTGATGAGCGCGTTGAAGCGCTGGCGGTCCTCGGCACGGTCGATCGCGTCGGGGGAGGTCCCGAGGATCGGCACGCCCGCCTCCCGGAGCGGCACGGCGAGCTTGAGCGGCGTCTGGCCGCCGAACTGCACGATCACGCCGAGGGGCCGCTCCTTCTCGACGACGTTCAGCACGTCCTCGAGCGTGAGCGGCTCGAAGTAGAGGCGGTCGGAGGTGTCGTAGTCCGTGGAGACCGTCTCGGGGTTGCAGTTGACCATGATCGCCTCCACGCCGAGGTCGCGGAGGGCGAAGGCGGCGTGGACGCAGCAGTAGTCGAACTCGACGCCCTGCCCGATGCGGTTCGGCCCCGAGCCGAGGATGACGACCTTCGGGCGGGCGGTCGGCGGCGCCTCGTCCTCCTCCTCGTAGGTCGAGTAGAGGTAGGGCGTGTGGGCGACGAACTCCGCCGCGCATGTGTCCACCGTCTTGAACGTGGCGCGGATCCCGCACGCGAGCCGCCGCGCGCGCACGGCGGCCTCCGTCGTGCCGGCGAGCTCTCCGATGCGCCGGTCGGCGAAGCCGAGCTGCTTCGCGCGGCGCAGGACGTCCGGGTCGGCGAGCGCGTCCCGGGCGATCTCGGGCTCGAAGGCGACGATCTCGCGGATCCCCTCGAGGAACCACGCGTCGATCTTCGTGAGGGCGTGGATCTCCTGGGTCGCGAGGCCCGCGCGGTAGGCGTCGCCGATCGCGAAGATGCGGTCGGGGTTCGGCACGCGCAGGAGCTGGCGCAGCGCCTCGTCCTCCGCCGGCCGCCCGAGCGTCAGGCCCCAGCGGTCCTGCTCGAGGGAGCGGATCGCCTTCTGGAGCGCCTCCTTGAAGGTCCGGCCGATCGCCATGACCTCGCCGACGGACTTCATCTGGGTCGTCAGCGTGCGGTCGGCCTCGGGGAATTTCTCAAAGGCCCAGCGGGGGAACTTCACGACGCAGTAGTCGATCGCCGGCTCGAACGAGGCCGGCGTCTCGCGCGTGATGTCGTTCCGGATCTCGTCGAGCGTGTAGCCGACGGCGAGCTTCGCCGCGATCTTGGCGATGGGGAAGCCGGTCGCCTTCGAGGCGAGCGCGGAGGAGCGCGACACGCGCGGGTTCATCTCGATGACGACGAGCCGCCCGTCCTCCGGGTTGACGGCGAACTGGATGTTGGAGCCGCCCGTCTCGACGCCGATCTCGCGGATGATCGCGATCGCGGCGTCGCGCATGAGCTGATATTCCTTGTCGGTCAACGTCTGCGCCGGGGCGACGGTGACGGAATCGCCCGTGTGCACGCCCATCGGATCGACGTTCTCGATCGAGCAGATGACCACGACGTTATCGGCGAGGTCGCGCATGACCTCGAGCTCGAACTCCTTCCAGCCGATCACCGACTCCTCGACGAGCGCCGTGCCGACGGGGGACATCTGGAGGCCCCAGCGGACCGCGTCCTCCAGCTCCTCCGGGTTGTAGGCGATGGAGCCGCCCGTGCCGCCGAGGGTGAACGAGGGCCGGATGATCGCCGGGTAGCCGACCTGGCGGACGATCGCGCGCGCCTCCTCGAGGCTCCGCGCGTAGCCCGAGCGCGGCAGCGCGAGGCCGATGCGCTCCATCGCCTGCTTGAAGAGCTGGCGGTCCTCGGCCTTCCGGATGGCGGGGAGCTTGGCGCCGATCAGCTCGACGCCGAAGCGGTCGAGCGTGCCGTCCTCGGCGAGGGCGACGGCGAGGTTGAGCCCCGTCTGGCCGCCGAGCGTCGGCAGAAGCGCCTGGGGCCGCTCGCGCTCGATGATCTTCGCGACGTACTCGGCCGCGAGCGGCTCGACGTAGGTCCGCTGCGCCAGCTCGGGGTCGGTCATGATCGTCGCCGGGTTCGAGTTGACCAGCACGACCTCGAACCCCTCCTCGCGCAGCGCCTTCACCGCCTGCGTCCCGGAGTAGTCGAACTCGCACGCCTGGCCGATCACGATCGGCCCGGAGCCGATGATGAGGATCTTTTTCAGGTCGGTCCGCTTCGGCACTACGCGTGACTCCGGAGTCGCTTGCGGGCGTTGAGGATCGTCACGCCCACGAGCTGATCCCCGCGATAGCGCATCAGGACGCCTTCCTCACTCAGCTCGCTGTCGGTAGCGCCCTGCGGGCGCTCAAAGCTCACGTACAGGACGTCCGCCTCCTCATCGAAGTCGAACCAGATCTGCTTCGACGGAAGCTTGAGGAGGTGCGGAAGGCTCTCCAAGAGCTCCAGGACGACGCCTTTTTCCACGCCAGCCTCCTCCGTTCAATCTGCCGTATGCGCGTCGTGAAGAACGCCGTGATCACAAACCCGTCCGTGCGCGACGCCTCGCGGTATGCCACCACCAGGTATCGGGGAGCAAACCGGCTCGAAACTGCGAGCAACTCTCCGCCGTCACCATCATATACAGCGTGGGGCCTCTGAAGTGCTTCGAGGACGTCGTGATAGTGGCCTGCAAGATCGTCGTGATGCTCGACGACGTGCATCCCGCGCTCGCTGGTGAGCCGAATTGGGACTCCGTTGACCGATTGAGCAATTGCGGTCACTCGCGATGGCGCCCTCGTGCCGGGTTCGGGCCGGGCTTCAGCTGGTTCTCAAGGTACAGAGACACCGCTTCGGGAGCCGGTGGGACACGCGCGCTACTCCTCGACCAGGCCATAGACGACCGACGTCTCGGGCGTGGCTTCCTCGCGGCGGTAGAGGACGTCGTCCAGACGGCCCTGGCCGATCCAGACGACCTCGCCGCTCCCCCAGAGCTGCTCGCCGAGCACGCTCATCCGCCGATCGACGCGCTCGCGGATCGCGTGGGCCTCGAGCGACTCCTCGCTCTGCGTCGTGAACGAGGTCCACTCCGGCTTCTGCCCGGGCCCTTCGGTCTTCCGGTACGAGATCAGGTACTTGGGCATGACGGGGATCACCCTCCCTTCCGTGCCATGAGGCCGGTGAAGCGGTGGAAGAGATAGTTTGCATCGTGCGGGCCGGGCGACGCCTCCGGGTGGTATTGCACGGAGAACGCCGGCCACTCGCGGTGGCGCAGCCCCTCGCACGTGCCGTCGTTGAGGTTGACGTGCGTCGCCTCCCAGCCGTGGCGCGCCGCCGACTCCGGCTCGACGGCGAAGCCGTGGTTCTGGGCCGTGATCTCGACCTTGCCCGTCGCGAGGTCCTTCACCGGGTGGTTCGCGCCGTGGTGGCCGAACTTGAGCTTGTACGTGCTGCCGCCGCCCGCGAGCCCCATGATCTGGTGGCCAAGGCAGATGCCGAAGATCGGCACCCGCCCGAGCAGGCGCTTGACCGACTCGATCAGGTACGGCACGCCCTCCGGATCCCCAGGGCCGTTCGAGAGGAAGACGCCGTCGGGCTTCAGCTCGAGCACGGCGTCCGCCGGGGTCGCGGCGGGCACGACCGTGACGCCGCAGCCCGCCGACCGGAGCTGGCGCAGGATGTTCCACTTGATGCCGCAGTCGTAGGCGACGACGTCGAAGCGCGCCGGCGGCGGCGCGACGTAGCCGCGCGACAGCTCCCACAGCCCCTGGTCCCACGTGTAGGCGCGGTCCGCGGTCACCTCGGCGACGAGGTCGCGCCCGATCAGCCCCGGCAGCGCGCGCGCGCGGGCGCCGAGGTCCGCCGGGCCGCTCGCGACCGACGAGATGATCCCGTCCTGGGCGCCGCGGTCCCGGAGATGGCGCGTGAGCGCGCGCGTGTCGATCCCCTGGATGCCGACGATGCCGTGGCGCTGCAAGTAGTCGTCGAGGCGCATCCCCGCGCGGAAGTTGGACGCGACGGGCGAGCACTCCTTCACGATGAACCCGTTCACCCAGGGCCTCCGCGACTCGAGGTCCTCCTCGTTGACGCCGTAGTTGCCGATGAGGGGATAGGTCATCGCCACGATCTGGCCTCGATACGACGGGTCGGTGAGGATCTCCTGGTAGCCCGTCATCGCCGTATTGAAGATCACCTCACCCGAAGCCTCCCCCACCGCGCCGAGGGGCTCGCCCCTGAACACGCGGCCGTCCTTGAGCACGAGCCAGGCCAGATTCATAGGCTCGCCTCGCACGCGGGGGCCCCAGCCCCCGGCCGTGCTGCGGCTCGCACGGCCACGCTCACGGCCGCACCACCGTCCCGCCGACGATCGTCATCCACGGCCCGCCGGTGAGGGCGAAGCCCCCGAAGGGCGTGTTGCGGCTCTTCGACCTGAACCGCGCGGGGTCCACCGTCAGCTCGCGGTCGGGGTCGAGGATCGTGACGTCGGCCGGCGCGCCCGGGGCGAGGCTCCCGCCGGGCAGGTTGAGGAGCCGCGCCGGATCTCGGGAGAGGCGCGAGACGAGCGTCGAGAGCGGCAGGAGCCCCGGGCGGACGAGCCGGTCCAGCAGGAGCGCCACGGCGGTCTCGAGCCCGACGATGCCGAACGCGGCGCGGTCGAACTCGCCCTCCTTCTCCGAGAGCGCGTGCGGCGCGTGGTCGGTCGCGACGCAGTCGATCGTGCCGTCGCCGAGGCCCTCGATCAGCGCCTCCACGTCGCGCTTGCTCCGGAGCGGCGGCGCCATCTTCGTGTTCGGGTCGTACGTCCTCACGGCCTCCTCGGTGAGCACGAGGTGGTGCGGCGTCACCTCCGCGGTCACACGCACGCCGCGCGCTTTGCCGTCGCGCACGAGGCGCACGGCGCCCGCGGTCGAGAGGTGGGCGATGTGGACGTGGGCGCCCGTCAGCTCGGCGAGCAGGATGTCGCGCGCGACCATCACGTCCTCGGCCGCGCCGGGCGCGCCGGGCAGCCCGATCTCCGTCGAGACCACGCCCTCGTTCATCGCCCAGCCCCGGCAGAGGGTCGCGTCCTCGGCGTGGCTGATCACGGGCACGCCGAAGGGGAGCGTGTACTCCATCGCGTGCCGGTAGAGGCCGGCGTTCATCACGCATCGGCCGTCGTCGGAAAACGCGACGCACCCGGCCTCCGCCAGCTCCGCCAGCTCCGCCAGCTCCTCGCCCTTGAGGTTCTTCGTGACGGCGCCGATCGGGTAGACGCGCACCGCGCCCTCGACCTTGGCGCGGGCCAGGATGTAGTCGGTGACCGCGCCGTTGTCGTTGACCGGGTTCGTGTTCGCCATGCAGGCCACGGCGGTGAAGCCGCCCGCCGCCGCCGCGCGCGTGCCCGTCGCGACCGTCTCCTTGTACTCGTCGCCGGGCTCGCGCAGGTGGACGTGGATATCGATGAAGCCGGGGCAGACGATCTTGCCGCGGGCGTCCACGACCTCGGCGCCGGCGGGCGCCCCGAGGCTCTTCCCCAACTTCTCGATCGTCCCGCCGGCGATCAGGAGGTCTTGAACGGCGTCCACGTTGTTCGCGGGATCGATGACGCGCCCGTGCCGGACGAGGAGGCTCATGTCGCGTCCCCTCCCTTGCTGCCCGCGAGCAGGAGGAGGACGCCCATCCGCACGGCGACGCCCTTGGTCACCTGGTCGAGGATCACGGAGTACGGGCCGTCGGCGACCTCGGGCGACAGCTCGATGCCGCGGTTCACCGGGCCGGGGTGCATGATCAGCACGTCGGGGCGCGCGTGCGTCGCGAGCTTGTCGAGCGTGAGCCCCCAGTAGCGCGAGTACTCGCGGAGCGACGGGATGAGCCCGTTCTGCATGCGCTCGTGCTGGAGCCGCAGCATCATGATCACGTCCACGTCGCGGATCGCGTCCTCGAGCCGGTGGCTCACCTTCACGCCCAGCTCCTGGACGAAGGGCGGGATCAGCGTCGGGGGCCCGGCGACCGTGACGGTCATGCCGAGCTTCCGCATGCCGTGGATGTTCGAGCGGGCGACCCGGCTGTTCGTGATGTCGCCCACGATCGTGACGTGGAGTCCGTCGAGGTGGCCCTTCTTCTCGCGGATGGTCAGAAGATCGAGGAGGGCCTGCGTGGGGTGCTCGTGGGCTCCATCTCCTGCGTTCACGATGGAGCAGGGGAGCTCGCGGGCCAGCAGCGCGGCGGCGCCCGCCGAGGAGTGGCGGACGACAACCACGTCCGGGCTCATCGCGGCGATGTTCTTCGCAGTATCGACGAAGCCCTCCCCCTTCGCGGTGCTGGAGCCGCTCGCGGAGAAGTTGACGACGTCGGCGGAGAGCCATTTGCCGGCGATCTCGAACGACGTGCGCGTCCGCGTGGACGGCTCGTAGAAGAGATTGACGACGGTCTTCCCGCGGAGGGCCGGCACCTTCTTGATCTCGCGCGTCGCGATCTCCTGGAGCGAGGCGGCGGTGTCCACCAGGAGGACGATCTCGCCCGCGTCGAGCTCGCGCATCGTGAGCAGGTCCTTGCGCGTCCAGCCCATGGTCAGCCCTCCTCGGGTTCTTCGATCACCACGCGGTCCTCGCCGTCGTGCTCCCGGAGCCGCACCGCGACGCTCTCGCGGCGCGAGGTGGGCAGGTTCTTGCCGACGTAGTCCGGGCGGATCGGCAGCTCGCGGTGGCCCCGGTCGATCAGGATCGCCAGCTGGATCGCCTTCGGGCGCCCGAGGTCGATG
>JBBTPF010000230.1:0-2417 GCA_038066295.1 Candidatus Methylomirabilota bacterium
TCGGCGCCTCCCGCGCCGCCGTGGGCCCGGTCGTCGCTGTCGAGGAGCACACGCCATCCGGGAGGCGGCGTCCAGGGCTCTCGCGCCGCGCCGAGGTTGGCGACGAGGCGCACCTGCCCGCCCGCCGGCGTCGCGCGCGTCACGGTGAACACCGCGCCGTCGAGCGCCGCGCGCGCGAGGTCCTTGTGCCGGGCGCCGAGGGCCGGGTGGGTGCGCCGCAGCTCGAGCCAGCGCTTGTAGTACTCGCGGAGCGCGCGGTGCCGCGTGGCGAGCGCGAGCGGGTGGTTCAGGCGCGAGCTCACGAACGTGTTGGGGGCGTTCGGATCGGGGATCGGGCGCGTCCAGCCGAAGCTCTCCATGTCCGCGGCCCGGCCACGGCGCACGGCCTCGGCGAACTGCGGGTCGATGAACGACGTGAAGAACTGGAACGGCGCGGTCTCGCCGTACTCCTCGCCCATGAAGAGGAGCGGCACGGCGGGCGCGACGAACAGCAGCGCCGCGGCGAGCTTCAGCGCATCGAAGGCCACGAGCGCGCCGAGCCGCTCGCCCTGGGCGCGGTTGCCGACCTGGTCGTGGTTCTGGACGAAGACCACGAAGCGCTCGGCCGGAAGATCCGCGCTCGGCGTCCCGCGCGGCCGGCCCCAGTACGTCGACGGTTCCCCCTGGAATGCGAACCCCTCGGTGAGCGCGCGCGGGAGATGGTGGTCGCCGGCGAAGTCCGCGTAGTAACCGACCCGCTCGCCGGTGAGCCGGTGGTGGAGCGCGTGGTGGAAGTCGTCCGACCACACCGCGTCGAGGCCGAGCCCGCCGGCACCCTCGGGGAGCACCAGCCGGCGGTCGTTGTCGTGAGATTCCGCGACGACGTGGACGCGGCGCCCGGCGCGCGCCGCCTCGGCGCGCACCGCGTCGGCGATCTCCGTGAGGACGTGCACCGGGCTCGTGTCGTGGATCGCGTGGACGGCGTCCAGACGGAGGCCGTCGATGTGGAACTCGCTCACCCATGCGCGCCCATTCTCTACGATGTGACGTCTGACTCCAGGGCTCCCCTCGCCGTCGAAGTTCACCGCGGGGCCCCAGGGGGTCGCGCCGCGGTCGGTGACGTACGGCCCGTACTCGGCGAGGTAACTCCCTTCGGGCCCCAGGTGGTTGTAGACGACGTCGAGGAAGACCGAGAGCCCGCGCGCGTGGCAGGCGTCCACCAGCCGGCGCAGGCCCCGCGGGCCGCCGTAGGTGGACTGCGGGGCGAAGAGATGGACGCCGTCGTACCCCCAGTCGCGCGAGCCGGGGAACTCGGCCACCGGCATGAGCTGGAGCGCCGTGACGCCGAGGTCGGCGAGCGCCCCCAGATGGGGGACGATCGCCTCGAACGTGCCCGCCGGCGTGAACGTGCCCACGTGGAGCTCGTAGAAGACGAGGTCCGCCAGAATCGTGCCGCGGAAGTCCTGGTCGGTCCACATGAACCGCTGCGGATCCACCACGATCGAGGCGCCGTGGACACCCTCGGGCTGCCAGCGCGAGGCCGGATCGGGGCGGAACCTCTCCCCGTCCAGGCGGTAGCGGTAGCGGGCCCCGGGGGCGACCTTCCCGAGGGTCGCCGCGAAGAGCCCGTCCTCGCCGGCCGTCAGTGGCTCGGGCCGCCGGCCCTCGACCACCACCTCGACCGACCGGCAGCGGGGCGCCCACACCCTGAACGTGACGCGATCCCCGAGAAGGCTTGCGCCGAGCATCGTCATACGCTCCAATGAATCACCTATGGCGTCGCCGTTCGCCCTGGTCCTGCATACCCACCTCCCGATGGTCATCAATCACGGGCGGTGGCCCCATGGAAGCGACTGGCTCTGCGAGGCCGCGTTCGAGTGCTACCTGCCCCTCCTCGAGGCCGCGCACCGCCTCGTCGCCGACGGCATCTCCCCCAAGTGGACGATCAACCTCTCGCCCGTCCTCACCGAGCAGCTCGCCTCCCCCGAGTTCCAGAAGGAGCTTTCCTTTTACTACGAGAACGTCCGGCGCGCCTGCCTGGAATCGCGCGAGCACTTCACGCGCGAGGGCCAGAAAGAGATCGTCGGCCTCACCCACTTCTGGGAGGAATTCTACGAGCGGATGTGGGAGATGCACCGCCGGATCGGCGGCGACATCCCCGGCACCTTCGCCGACCTCGGGCGCGCCGGGCACGTGGAGATCATCACCTGCGCGGCGACGCACGGCTACCTCCCGCTCCTCGGCCGCGACGAGTCCATCCACCTCCAGCTCCGCGCCGCCGTCGAGACGCACCGCCGCCACTTCGGCCGGGCGCCGCGCGGCATCTGGCTCCCCGAGTGCGCCTACCGGCCGCGCTACGAGTGGACGCCGCCGACGGGGCGCGACAGCGGGCGCGTCCGCCGCGTGCGGCCCGGCCGCGAGGAGATGCACGCCGCGCC
>JBBTPF010000230.1:2427-11510 GCA_038066295.1 Candidatus Methylomirabilota bacterium
CTACCGCGACTTCGTCGCGCTCGGCGCGGCGACGGACGAGCCCGCGTCGTCCGTCCCGGGCACCGAGGCGCGCTCGCCCTACACGCCGTACCGCGTCGCCTCGCGCGGGGGTACGGGCACGGCGGTCGCGTTCTTCCGCGATCCGAAGACGACGGTCCAGGTCTGGAGCCGCGGGCACGGCTACCCCGGCGAGTACGCCTACCTCGAGTTCCACAAGAAGCACTTCCCGGGAGGCCTGCGCTTCTGGCGGATCACGGACAACTCGGGCGACCTCGGCCGCAAGGCCGTGTACGAGCCCGCGGCCGCCGTGGAGAAGGTCGGCCTCCAGGCACGCCACTTCGCCGAGCTCGTGCGCGCCACGCTCGAGGCCGAGGGTGGAGGCGCTCCGGCGGTCGTCTGCTCGCCATACGACGCGGAGCTCTTCGGCCACTGGTGGTTCGAGGGACCGCTCTGGCTCGAGCACGTCGCCCGCGAGATGGAGCGGGCCGGCGTCGCGCGCATGACGCTCGGCGAGGCGCTCGAGGCCGTGCCGCCCACGGTCACGCTGTCCCTGCCCGAGGGGTCCTGGGGCGAGGGCGGCGACCACCGCGTCTGGCTCAACCGTGATACCGAGTGGACGTGGGACCGCGTCTACTCGGCCGAGGCGGAGTGGGCCGGCCTCCTGGAGCGCCGGCGCCGCGACGACGGCGACCTCCGGCGCGTCCTGGCGCAGGCGACGCGCGAGCTCCTGCTGCTCCAGGCCTCCGACTGGCAGTTCCTCATCACGACGGGCACCGCGCGCGACTACGCCGAGCGCCGCGTCGCCGAGCACTACGCCGAGTTCAAGCGCCTCGGCGGGATGGCCCGCGCCCTCGAGGCGGGCGAGCCGCTCTCCATCGACGACGCCAACACGCTCCGCCGGCTCGAGCGCGAGGACTTCTGCTTCGCCGACCTCGATCCGGCCTGGGGCCTCGTCCCGCCGGCCCGGGGCTGAGCGCGATGCCGCGCCGCGCCCGCGTCCTGGCGATGATCATGGCCGGCGGCAAGGGCGAGCGCCTGCAGCCGCTCACCCGCGAGCGCTCGAAGCCGGCCGTGCCGTTCGGCGGCCGGCACCGGCTGATCGATTTCGTGCTCTCGAACTTCATGAACTCGGAGCTCCCGTCCATCTACGTCCTCGTCCAGTACAAGTCGCAGTCGCTGATCGAGCACCTGCGCGTCGCGTGGCGGACGAGCGGGCTCATGCCGGACTTCTTCGTGACGGTCGTGCCGCCGCAGATGCGCTTCGGCGCGGCGTGGTACCGGGGCACCGCCGACGCCGTGCTGCAGAACCTGAACCTCGTCGACGACTTCAGCGCCGACGTCGTCGCGATCTTCGGCTCGGACCACATCTCCCGGATCGACGTGAACCAGATGCTGGCGTTCCACGGGGAGTCGGGCGCGGAGGTGACGATCGCCGCGCGGCCGGTGCCCGTCGAGGACGCCTCGCCGTTCGGCGTGCTCAGCGTGGACCGCGCGGGGCGCGTCGTCGCCTTCGCCGAGAAGCCGCCCGCGCCCGCGCCCATGCCCGACGACCCGGGGCACGCGCTGGTCTCGATGGGCAACTACCTCTTCTCGCGCCAGGCGCTCGTGGACGCGCTCGTGGCCGACGCCCGGCGCTCGACCGACCACGACTTCGGGCGCTCGATCATCCCCGAGCTGGTCCCGGGCGGGCGCGTCTTCGCGTACGACTTCCAGCAGAACGAGGTGCCGGGCGTGAAGCCGTACGAGGAGGCGGGCTACTGGCGCGACGTCGGCACCATCGACGCGTACTGGGACGCGCACATGGATCTCCTCGGCGAGTCGCCGCGCTTCGACCTCGACAACCGCTCCTGGCCGATCCGGAGCGAGCACCACCCGGGCCCGCCGGCGCGGTTCATCGGCGCGGACCTGGACAACGCCCAGGTCGGCGAGGCCTCGCTCGTCAAGCGCGCGGTCATCCGGAACTCGATCCTCGGCCGGAGCGTCTGGGTGAACGAGGGGGCGGTCATCGAGGACTCGATCGTCATGGACCACACGACCGTGGGAAAGGGCGCCAGGCTCAGGCGCGCCATCATCGACCGCTTCAACATCATCCCCGCCGACACCGAGATCGGCGTGGACCCGGCGCAGGACCGGCGCCGGTTCCACGTCGAGCCGTCCGGGCTCGTCGTCGTGCCGCGCGGCGGCCGGCGCGAGTTCCTGAGGGGCCTCGACGAATTTTGACCCGCGCGATCGTCCTCCACGGGCATTTCTACCAGCCGCCGCGCGAGAACCCGTGGCTCGACACGGTCGAGGTGCAGGATGGGGCCGCGCCCTTCCACGACTGGAACGAGAAGGTGACCGCCGAGTGCTACGCGCCGAATACCGCCGCGCGCCGCGTGGACGAGCGGAACCGCATCACCGGCATCGCCAACAACTTCGAGAAAATCTCGTTCGACGTCGGCCCGACGCTCTTCGCCTGGCTCGCCCGCCACCGCCCCGAGGTGTGCGCCAAGATCCTCGAGGCCGACGCGGCGAGCGCGCGGGCGCGGGACGGTCACGGCAACGCGATCGCCCACGTCTACAACCACATGATCATGCCGCTCGCCCCCCGGCGCGACAAGGTCACCCAGGTGCGCTGGGGCCTCGAGGACTTCCGGCTCCGCTTCGGCCGCGAGCCCGAGGGCCTGTGGCTCCCCGAGACCGCCGCGGACGACGAGACGCTCGAGGTCCTCGCCGAGGCCGGGATCCGGTTCACGATCCTGGCCCCCCACCAGGCGCGGCGCGTGCGCCCGCTCGGGGCCGAGGCGTGGGAGCCGGTCGTCGGCGATGTCGATCCGGGGCACCCGTACCTCTGGCGGGGCCCGCGGGGCCTGACCCTGGCGATCTTCTTCTACGACGGGACCGTCGCGCGGGCGGTGGCCTTCGGCGACGCGCTCGAGCGCAGCGAGAACTTCGTCGGCCATCTGCTGCGGCGCTTCCGGCAGGGGAGCCCCGAGCCGCCGCTCGTCCACTCCGCCACGGACGGCGAGTCCTACGGCCACCACCGGCGTTTCGGCGAGATGGCGCTCGTCGCCGCGGTCGAGCGGCTCGAGGCGGAGCGGGACGTGACGCTGACGAACTACGCCGCGTTCCTCGCGGCCCACGCCCCCGCGCACGAGGTGGAGATCTGCCAGCGCACGTCGTGGAGCTGCGCCCACGGCGTCGAGCGCTGGCGCGCCGACTGCGGCTGCCGCACGAATCCCGGCACCCACCAGCGCTGGCGCAAGCCGCTCCGGGACGCCCTGGACTGGCTCAGGGACCACGTCGACCGCTTCTTCGAGGCCCGCGCCGCCGGCATCTTCGCGGATCCATGGGCCGCGCGCGACGCCTACGTCGAGGTCCTCCTCGATCCGGCCGCCCCGCGCGTGGACGCGTGCCTCACCGAGCACGCGCGGGGCCCGCTGGAGGCCGCCGCGCGCGTCCAGGCGCGCCGCTTCCTCGAGATGCAGAAGAACCGCCTCCTCATGTACACCTCGTGCGGCTGGTTCTTCGACGACATCGCCGGGCTCGAGCCGGTCCAGTGTCTCAAGTACGCGGCGATGGCGATTCACTATTACGCCGACCTCGGCGGCGGCCATCTGGAGAGCGACTTCCTCCGGCGGCTCGAGTCGGCGCCGAGCAACGCCGCCGAGTTCCGCGACGGCGGCGACGTGTACCGGCGCCTGATCCGGCCGGCCGTCGTGGACCTGCCGCGCGTCATCGCGCACTACGCGATCACGGGACTCTTCGAGGAGTACCCGGACGAGGCGCCGTGCTACGCCTACCGCGTGGTACGGCTCGACGAGGCGCGCCACGGGGACCACGGCACCGCGCTCCGCGTCGGCCACGTCCGCGCGGACTCGACGATCACCGGCGAGGCGCGGGAGGCGATGTACGCCGTGCTCCACCTGGCGGGCCACGACTTCTCCTGCGGCGTCGTGCCGTACGACGCGCAGCGCTACGCCCGGCTGAAGGCCGATCTCGTGCGGCGCTACGAGCGCTCCGGCCTCACGGACGTCGTGCGCGGCATGGACGAGCACTTCGGACGGGACACGTTCTCCCTGCACCACCTCTTCCTCGAGGGGCGCCGCCTCGTGGTGGCGAACGTGATCCGTCACGTCCTCGACCGGCACGAGGAGACGTACCGGCGCATCTGGGAAGAGAGCCGCAAGCTCATGCACTACCTCCGCGAGGCGGACGTGCCCATCCCCGACGCCCTGGCCCTCGGCGCGCGCCACGTCCTCGAGCACGGCATCCTCGCCGAGCTGGAGCAGACGGACCGCCTCGGCGCCATCCCCGCGCGCGCGGTCGAGCTCCACGCCGAGGCGCGGGCGCTCGGGCTCGTGCTCGACTTGAAGCCGGCGCGCCCGGCGATGCAGCGCGCGGTGCGCCGGGCGTTCGCCGCCGTCGCCGAAGCGCCGGCCGAGGAGCGGATCCGCCGCGCCACCGGGCTCATCGACGGCGCGATCCGCCTCGGCGTGGACTTCGGCTTCTGGGGCGCGCAGACGCAGTTCTTCGACCTGTGGCGCGCGCAGCCCGGCGCGCGGCCGGCGCTCGGCCGGCTCGCCGGGCTGCTCAACTTCAGCCTGCCGCGGGAGGAACCGTGAGGGCGATCCCCGACCCGAGGCGCTCCGTCGTCATCGAGAACGTGGAGCCCGCAGTGGACGCCGGCCGCTACCCCGTCAAGCGCGAAGTCGGCGGCGTGCTCGAGGCCACGGCCGACATCTTCACGGAAGGCCACGACGTGCTGGTCGCGTATCTCCGGTACCGCCGCGGGGGTGACGCCGCGTGGCGGGAGACGCCGATGCGCCACGTGGACAACGACCGCTGGGCCGGGTCCTTCACGCTCGACGCAAACGGTCGCTGGTGCTTCACGATCGAGGCGCTCGCCGAGCCGTTCCGCTCGTGGCTCGCCGACCTGGAGAAGCGCCACGCGGCGGGCCAGGACACGGCGAGCGCGCTCCTCGAGGGCGCGGTGCTCATCCGCGCCGCCGCCGGGCGCGCGGGGGACGACGACGCGCGGAGCCTCCGGCGCTACGCCGACCGGATCGCGCAGGCCGTCGGCCAGGCCGCGGCCGGCGCGATCGCCCGCGACGCGGAGCTCGCGGCCCTCATGCTGCGCCATCTCGACCGGTCGGAGGCCACCTGGTGCGGGCACCAGTACGAGGTGATCGCCGACCGCGAGCGCGCGCGTTTCGCCGCGTGGTACGAGTTCTTCCCGCGCTCGAGCGGGACCCTGAAGGACGCCGAGGGGGAGCTCGAGCGCGCCGCGGCGATGGCCTTCGACGTCGTCTACCTGCCGCCGGTCCACCCGATCGGGCGCACCAACCGCAAGGGCAAGAACAACGCGCTCGTCGGCGAGGCCGGCGACCCGGGCAGTCCCTGGGCGATCGGAAGCGAGGAGGGGGGGCACACGGCGCTCCATCCGGCGCTCGGCACCCTCGACGATTTCGACCGGTTCGTCGAGCGCGCCCGGGGGCTCGGTCTCGAGGTCGCGCTCGACTTCGCCATCCAGTGCTCGCCCGACCACCCCTGGGTCCGCGAGCACCCCGAGTGGTTCTTCCACCGGCCCGACGGCACGATCAAGTACGCGGAGAACCCGCCGAAGACGTACCAGGACGTCTACCCACTCAACTTCCACTGCGCCGACCCGGCTCCCCTCTGGGAGGAGATGCGCCGCGTCCTCGAATTCTGGATCGGACACGGCGTTCGCGCCTTCCGCGTGGACAACCCCCACACGAAGCCGGTGGGGTTCTGGGAATGGCTGATCCGCGCGCTCCAGGACGCCCACCCCGACGTCGTGTTCCTGTCGGAGGCGTTCACGCGGCCGAAGATGATGAAGGTCCTCGCGAAGGCCGGCTTCACCCAGTCGTACACGTACTTCACCTGGCGCAACGAGAAGCAGGAGATCGTCGACTATTTCACCGAGATCACGACGCCGCCGGTCGCCGACTACTTCCGCGGCCACCTCTGGCCGAACACCCCCGACATCCTGCACGCGGTCCTCCAGACGGGCGGCCGCCCCGCGTTCAAGCTGCGGCTCGTGCTCGCCGCGACGCTCTCATCGCTCTACGGCATCTACTCGGGCTACGAGCTCTGCGAGAACGTGCCGCGCGAGGCCGGATCGGAGGAGTACCTGAACTCGGAGAAGTACGAGCTCCGGCCGCGCGACTGGCACGCCCCTGGCAACCTCGCGGACTTCATCACGCGGGTGAACCGGGCGCGGCGTGAGAACCGCGCGCTGCAGCGCTCCACGAACCTCCGGTTCTACGCCGCGGACGACCCGCACGTGCTCTTCTACGGCAAGATGACGCCCGAGCGGGACAACGCCGTCTTCGTCGCGGCGAGCCTCGACCCCACGGGCGCCCGGTCGTCGCTGGTGGACGTGCCCATCGCCGAGCTGGGGATCGGCCCGGACGAGCCCTACCGGGTGCGCGAGGTGCTGAGCGACCGCTGGTTCGAGTGGCGGGGCCCGCGGACCTACGTGGAGCTACAGCCGGACGTGGACCCGGCGCAGATCTTCGTCCTTCACCGCTGAGACGGAGACGCCGGCAGCGGCTGGGGCGGCGTGAAGACCATCGCCTGCACGGCCTGCCCCTCCTTGTCGAAGTAGACGAGCAGGCCGTCCTCGTAGAGGAAGATCTCGAACTCGCCGTCGCGCCCGATCTTCGTCGGGGTCCCCCAGCCGTCGAGGACGAGCTTCCGGTTGAACACGCCGGGCTTCGGGTCGAGCCGGAAGGCGCGGACGACGTCCGGCTTGAAGCCCGGGGCGGTGAGGAGGCCGAAGTCCAGGGTGAGCCGGTGGAGGCCCGCGGGCGCCTGGGCGCCCTCGTAGACCCACTGGATCGCGTCGTACCCCTCCACCTTCTGCGCCAGGCTCCTGGTCGGCGGGCCGTACACGGACCGGATCGACTCCGTCGTGCTCTTCCCCGGGACGATCGTGCCCCACTCCGAGGCGGCCGCCGACCCGGCGAAGGCGAGCAGCCCGAGGCTCGAGACCACGAGGGCCACGATGCGGCTCACGGCCTCAGAATCCCAGCGCGAGCCCGTCGCCGCGCGGGTCGGCGCCGCCCAGGAGCGTCCCATCGCGGAGCACGATGCCGTGGGCGTGGCCGACCCTCGAGAAGAACTCGGGCGCCGCCTTGACGTGGTGGCCCTTCGTGGCGAGCGCCGCGCGCACGTCGGCAGGCACGCGCTCCTCGACGTAGATCGCCTCGGCGGGGTCGTCGGGGAGAAACGCGCCGATCAGGAAGCGCGGCCGCTCGATCGCCTCCTGGATCTCCATGCCGTAGTCGAGGACGTTCGTGAGCACCTGGACGTGGAACATCGCCTGCCCGTTGCCTCCCATCGTCGCGAACGCCATCACGGGCCGGTGGTCGCGCGTCGCGATGGACGCGATGAGCGTGTGGAACGGGCGCTTGCGGCCCGCGAACGCGGACGGATGCGACGGGTCGAGGCTGAAGTGGCGGCCGCGGTTCTGGAGCGTGACGCCCGTGCCCGGCACGACCACACCCGAGCCGAAGGCGTTGAAGAGGCTCTGGATGACGCTGACCACGTTGCCGCTCCCGTCGGCGATGACGAAGCCCGTGGTGTCGCCCTCCGGATCGCCGAACGCGTACACGCCGGCCTTCCCGGGATCGAGCTCGCGCCGGCGGCGCGAGGCGTAGTCCTTCGAGAGCAGCGCGCCGCCGGGCACGCGCGCGAGGGCCGGATCGGCGATCCAGCGGTCGCGGTCCGCGTACGCGAGCTTCACCACCTCGATCAGCAGATGCAGGTGCTCGACGGAATGGACGGGGAGCGTCGCGAGCGGGAAGCCCTCGAGCAGGTTCAGCGCCAGCAGCGCGGCCAGCCCCTGGGTCGGTGGCGGCGTCTCGTGCACCGTCAGGCCCCGATAGGTCGTCGACAGCGGCTCGCCCCATTCGCCCGTGTGCGTGGCGAGGTCGTCCTCCGTCAGGAACCCGTCGCGCGCGAGCCGCCGCGCGATCGCCCGACCGACCCGCCCCGAGTAGCACAGCTCCGGGCCTTCGGAAGCCAGGGCTCGCAGCGTCAGCGCGAGGTCGGGCTGGGAGAGCAGGTCGCCGAGCGCAGGCACGCGACCGCCGGGGACGAAGACGCGGTGCCACTCCGCGTCCGGCGTGACGGCGACGTACTCCTGGATCGCCTGGCTCACGAGCGAGGAGATCGGGAAGCCCTCCGCCGCGCGGATCGCGGGCGCCAGGAGTTCATCCAGCGGGCGGGTCCCGAAGCGCTCGAGCAGCATTCCCCAGGCGCGCACGCAGCCGGGCACGCTCACCGTCGGTGGCCCGAGGATCGGCAGCCGTTCCATCCCGCGGCGCCGCAGCTCGTCGAGCCCGGCGCGCGACCCCGAACGCCCGCTGCCGTTCAGGCAGTGCACGCTGCGTGTCGCGGCCTCGTAGTAGAGGCAGAAGAGGTCGCCGCCCAGGCCGCACATGTTCGGCTGGGTCACGGCGAGCACGGCGTTGACGGCGACGGCGGCGTCGGCGGCCGTGCCGCCCGCCTCGAGCGTCTCGACGCCGGCGAGCGTGGCCAGCGGGTGCGCGGCGGCCACCATGCCGCGGCGGCCGAGCGCGACCGGACGGTGGGCGTACCCGATCTGGGGTATGGTCGTCAGGCTCCCTGGAACAGTCTGGCGATCTCGTCCCGCGCGAAGACGGGCATCGGCTCCCGGCGGCCCCCGCTCACGAGCGTGACGCCCCGCTCGCGGTCCACCACCTGGCCGATGACGTGACCGTCGATGGACTCGCGCGCGAGCGCGTGGATGACAAGGGGGGCGTCCGCGGGCGAGAGCGTCATCAGGAGCGCGCCCGAGGCGATCGTGCCGAGCGGATCGAGGCCGAACGCCTCGCAGAGCGTCCGGCCCTCGGGCAGCACCATGATGCGCTCGCGGTCGATCCGGAGCCCGACGCCCGCCGCCTGCGCGAGCTCGACGAGCCCCGTCGCGATCCCGCCTTCGGTCGGGTCGTGCATGGCGTGGATCTTCGCGAGCCCGCACGCGATCTCCGCCGCGGGGAGCACGCTGAGCCCCGGGCTCCGGAGCAGCGCCTTCGCCCGCGCGATGACCGGCG
>JBBTPF010000231.1:0-6657 GCA_038066295.1 Candidatus Methylomirabilota bacterium
CGGGGTGGCGATCGACTCGACGAGGAGATGATTGACGTAGGTCTTGCCGCCCACCCGCCGGCTCGTGCGCTTGATGAACACGCTGAGCCTATTTCGTTACTCTTACCCTCCTCCTGTCAAGCACAATCGCGCCGGACCTTCCAGTGGCTGATGGGGCGAGCGACCCTCGTGGATGCCGCCTCAGTCCCCGGGGGCTCGTGGCTGATGGCGCCGGCAGCCAGGCCCCATCTGATTAGTGACTATTTTAGAGGTTCCCGGAGTCACCCACGACATTTCAGGGGGTTGCGTGGCGCGCGCGCCCGAAAAACAGCGTTGACGCGGCGCGCGGTGTGGAAGTTGGGCTAGCGCCACTTCCTCAGCGCGCGCAGCACCGCGAGGTTCCGGATGTCGGCGGCGGGCTCGGGCTCCTTCGGCGTCTCGATCACCTTTGGGATGCGCGCCAGTCTCCGGTCGCGCAGAAGCAGCCGGAACGGCACCAGCCCGAGCCGGCCCTTGCCGATGTTCTCGTGGCGGTCGAGCCCCGAGCCGAGCGGCGCCTTCGCGTCGTTCAGGTGAAACGCGAGCACCCGTCCGAACCCTACCGCCTCGCGGCATTCCTGCATCGCCCGGCACCAGCCCGTCGCGCGCCGGATGTCGTAACCGGCGGCAAAGAGATGGCAGGTGTCGACGCAGACGCCGAGACGCTCCGGTCGGGCGGCGCGCGAGATCAGCGTGCCGAGCTCGCCGAACGTGCGGCCGATCGCGTTGCCGGCACCCGCAGTGTTTTCGAGCGCGATCTTGACGCGGTAGCCCGGCGTCCGCCGCGTGACTTCGTCGAGCGCCGCCGTCACCCGCGCGAGCCCCGCCTCTCGACCGGCGCCGAGGTGCGAGCCGGGGTGGATGACGACGCACGCGAGGCCGAGGGCCTCGGCGCGCTCCAGCTCGTCGGTGAAGGCGTCCACCGCCCGCGCCCAGGCGGCCTCGTCCGGCGCGGCGAGGTTGATCAGATAGCTCGAGTGGGCGAAGACGTGGCGGATCCCGGTGAGCCTCCGAGCCAGCGCGAAGGCGCTCGCCTCCTCGGGCGAGAGCGGCTTCGCCGCCCACTGGCGCTGGTTCTTCAGGAAGATCTGGACCGCCCCGCAGCCGAGCTGGCGCCCGCGCTCGAGGGCGCGGGGGAGGCCGCCCGCGATCGACATGTGGGCGCCGAGCTCGTCCCGGCCCTTCACCCGAGCAGCTCGGCAAGCCTCAAGTCGCGGTAGCGCCACATCGCGGCGAGCTGGCGCCCGACGATCGCCGCGTGGGCCAGGCGCCCGAGCGGGCCCAGCGGCAGCCGGTAGGTGACGCGGTCCTCCACCCAGGTCCCGCCGCGCTCCTCGAGGAACCGGTGGCGGTGCTCCCAGCGCGCGTACGGGCCGCGCACCTGGACATCCACGAACCGGTACGGCGGATCGAACTCGCGGATGAACGCCCGCCAGCCGACCGGCAGGCCCAGCCACGAGACGCGGACGTCGTACACGCTCCCCGCGGCCATCGGCGCGGGCGTGGCGAGAAACCGCAGACGATACGCCGGCGGCGTAATCAGGGCGAGCGTGGCGGGATCGGCGAAGAACGCGAAGACCTCGGGCCGCGCCTTGGCGAACCACACGCGCGCTTCGAGGATGTGATCGGCCATGACGCGCGGCTTATGATAGGCAGGTGCCCGGACTCAGTCAAACGCGCGCCTATCTGGCGCTCGTCGCGATCGTCGCGCTGTGGGGCAGCTTCCCGGCGACCGGCAAGCTCGCGGCGCAGGACTTCACGCCCTTCGTCCTCGCGGCCGTCCGCTGCAGCGTCGCGTCGTGCTTCCTCGTCTTCCTGCTCGTCCGCTCGGGCGAGCGCGTCGCGCGGGGGCTCACGCCGGCCGCGCTGCGGATCTTCCTCGTCCTCGGGCTCGCCGGCATCTGGGGCTCGACGCAGTGGTCGTACGTCGGCTACTACCACACGACGGCGGGCAACGCGGTGATCCTCCAGGCCGGGGCGCCGGTCATGGTGGCGCTGACCGCGCGCTTCTACCTCGGAGAGCGGCTGCGCCCTGTCCAGTGGCTCGGCGTCACCGTCTCGGCGCTCGGCGTGCTCCTCGTGGTGACGAGCGGCCGGCTCGCCTCGCTCAGGATCGAGGAGCTGCGCGCGGGCGACTTCATCACGCTGGCGGCGCTGACGGGCTGGTCGGTCTACACCGTCTACGGCAAGCGCATCCTCGGCACGCTGTCCCCCGCGCTCGCGACGACCGGCGCCTACGTCGTTGGGACGGTTCTCATCTACCCGACCGCGCTCCTCGCGGCGCCGCTCTATCCCGTGCCGCGCCTCGCCTCGTTCGCGGGCTGGTTCGTCGTCTTCTACCACGGAGTGATCGGCGCGGTCGCCCACGTCTGGTGGTACCGCGCGGTCCAGGTCGTCGGGCCCAGCCGGTCGGCGATCTTCATGAATCTCCAGCCGATCGTCGGCATCGCGCTCGCCGCCGCGCTCCTCCAGGAGCCGATCGGCCTCTGGCAGCTCGGTGGCACCGCGTGCGTGCTCCTGGGGGTGGGACTGACGACCGCGCGAGGCGAGAAGTAGACCAGGGACTGTAAACTCATCGGGGCCGCGGGCGATCACGCTCCGCGCGCCGTGGTCGGAGAGACCCGCCCGCCCGCGGCCCCGATGAGTTCACAACGTTTCAGCCGAGCTTCTCGACCTCGGCGAGGATCTTGTCCGGCTGCGGCAGCTCGCCCTTGCCGTACCGCTCGGTGAAGCGGACCTTGCCCTGCGTGTCCACGATGAACGTGGCCCGGACGTTGGCGTTCCAGTCGGGCCAGTAGATGCCGTAATCCTTCACCACCGTCCGCTGCACGTCGGAGAGGAGCGGGTAGTTGCTGATACCGACCGACTTCGCCCAGTTCTCGTGGCTGAACGGGCTGTCCGTGCTGATACCCAGCACCTGGGTATTGGCCGCCTGAAAGTCGCTCACGCGCTTGTCGAAGGCGGGCATGCAGGTGCTTCAGCCCGGTGTCCAGTCGAGCGGGTAGAACAGGATCACGACGTTCTTGCCGCGGTAGTCCTTCAGGCTGACTTCCTTGAGCCCGATCGTCTTGAGCGTGAAGTCGGGCGCCGGATCGCCGACATTGAGGGTCTTCTGCTCAGCGCTCACGCGGTGGATCCTCCTTTCGTCGGGGTGCGTGGTGCGCGTGCGATCGTAGCACGGCGGGTGGGACCAGACGGCGCGCGTGAGACCCGAATGGTAGAATCGCCCGCATGTCCCACGGGAGCCCGACCGCGCTCCTGCTCAATCTTCCGGGTCTTCAGGGACCGCCCTGAGCCGCCGGCTGCCCGCGACCAGCTCGGCGATGAGCCCCAGCGAGGCGATCCACAGGTCCAAGTCCTCGTCCGACGCGACGATGCGCTTGCGCACTCGCGGGTACGCGAGTGCGCGGCGCACCTCGGCCAGGATGACGGCTGACGCGACCATCGCGAACGCGCGGTCTTCCACCAGGCGAACGACGATTTGCCCGGGCGGTCCCTGGGGGCGGAGCAGCGCGCTGACGAGCACGTTCGCGTCGAGGACGGCTCGGAACACGCGCTACTTGCGTCGGCGTCGGCGAGTCCGGTGCTTGGCCTCGTTGGCGATCCGGTCTGCCTCCGCTTGAGACAGAGCACGCGGCTGGCGATCGAGCACGCTGAGCAGGTGGAGGCGGGCCGCCTGCTGCATCTGCTCGAGCCGCTCCAGCGGCACCACGGCAGCCAGCGGTTTCCCCTTGCGCTCGATGACGAACTGGTCGTGGCGCAGCGCCACTCGATTGAGAATGTCGCCGAGCTTTTGCCGGACCTGTAACGTGGAAATTCTTTCCGTCATGCTACCCTACTCCCCCCCATCGATCGCTCGGTCGGAGACCGGTACCGCAGCGACCAGCGTCATTCGTGTCTCCCCCCTTCGCCCGCTCGAACAGTGAATCATCCATGTTAAACAATAGGTGCGTGGTTCCTTCGCCTCATTCCAGGCAGGGCGTTTGACGCCCTCGGCGTCGGGAATCCTTAAGGGTCACGAGGCCCGACCGCCGTGCGCCCGCCTCGGGGCGCGCGCGACCGTCGCACGAGGCGCGGCGCTCGGCGCCCCAGGCTTGCGGGCGCCGGCCCAGGCCCGGTGGCGGCGGCTCTCGAGCGGCGCCTCGGCCAGGCCGAGATAACCGGCAGCCGTCACCACGGACCCCGTCTCCCAGAGCCGCGCGAAGCGCTCGGCGAAGCGCGCGTCGCGCAGCGCGTGGTGGTCCATGATGACCCGGCTCCCCGTGGTCTCGACGATCCGCAGGAGGTTGTCGATGCCCCGGTCGATCACGGCAACACCCAGCTCGCGCTCGATGTACGAGGGCGGCCCGGAGAGGTAGAGGAGGGTCGGCCGCTCCTGGACGATGTACGCCGTGGCGACCGCAGAGAGCGGCCCCTGGACGTCGGAGGCGAAGACGAACCGCTCGTGCTCCGCGGGGTCCACCAGCGTCATGACGACGAGGGAACCGAGCGTCGTGGCCTCGAGGCCGTGCGGGAGGGGCGAGGACACCCGCAGCTCGAGATCGGGCGTACGACGCCGGCAGCCGTCGGCGCTCTCGACGCGCGCCACCGGGCCGAGCGCCGTCCAGAGGTCAGCCGCCCGCTTGGCCTGGAGCCCGGCGACCATCCGCCGCGGGTCCTTCACGAGCACGGTCCGCCCGGCGTAGGTCGCCGGGTCGGAGCGGAAATGATCCTCGTGATAGTGGCTCACGAAGACCACCTCGGCGCGCGCGGCGTAGGCGGAGATCCGGTCGTTGGCGCGGCGGAGCGCCTCCCACTCCTCCTCGCTCGGCGGCAGGTTGTAGCGCGAGGGCGCGAGCGTGGCGCCCGGATCGAGGAGGATCCTGGTCTGGCCGGCCTCGACGTACGTGGCCATCGAGCGGACGCCGAGGGACTCGGCGGCGAGCGGCAGGACTCTCATCCGCTCAGATGCAGCGACCGCCGTCGACTTCGAGGCACGCCCCCGTGATCATCGCGGCCTCGTCGGAGGCGAGGAACACGGCGGCGTTCGCGAGATCCTCCGGCCGGTTGAGCCGGCCGAGCGGCACCGTCGCGACGTAGCGCGCCATCCCCTCCGCGTCCACCTGCGTCTTGCCCATGAACGTCGCGAGCATCGGCGTCTCGGTCGCGACCGGCGCGATCGCGACGACGCGTACGCCGTACGGCGCGCACTCGAGCGCCAGACTCTTCACGAGCGTGACGACCGCGCCCTTGGAGGCCGCGTAGGTCTGGCCGCCCGGGCGCGGCCGGATCGCCGCCGTCGAGGCGGTGGCGAGGAACACGCCCCGCTTCTGTCGCTTCATCACGCCGAGCGCCGCCTTCGCCCCGAGCCAGACACCCTTCACGTTCACGGCGAAGATCCGATCGAAGACCGTCTCGGCCTGCTCCTCGATGGGCGTCGGGAACTGGGGCACGCCGGCGTTCGCGACGAAGATGTCCAGCGTCCCCCAGGTGGCGATGGCCTTCTCGACCATCGCCTGGTTGTCGGCGGCCTTCGTGACGTCGGCGCGGACGGCGAGCGCCTGGCCGCCGGCCTTCTCGATCTGCTCGACGACCGCTTTGGCGCCGGCCTCCTGGGTATCCGCGACCACGACCCGCGCGCCCTCGCGCGCCATCGCGAGGGCCGTCGCCGCGCCGATCCCCGATCCCCCGCCCGTGATGACCGCGCCCTTGCCGTCGAGTCTCATCGGCACACTCCCAAACCCCGGCCGTTACAGCACAAGCTCGGCCATCGTCCGGGCCGCGAGCCGGTCCCCGGCGACCATGAGCGTCGTGACCCCGGCTGACCGCCATTCGCCGAGCCGCTCGCGGATCCGCTCGCGCGGCCCGCACAGCGCGACCTCGTCCACGAGGGCGTCGGGCACGGCCGCCTCGGCCTCCGCCTTCCGCCCGGACAGGTAGAGGTCCTGGATGGTCCGGGCCGCGTCCTCGTAGCCGTAGCGGCGTGCGAGGTCGTTGTAGAAGTTCCGGCCGCGCGCCCCCATGCCGCCCACGTAGAGCGCGAGCTTCGCCTTCATGGGGCGCCGGCACGCCTCCACGTCGTCGCCGACGACCACGCCGACCATCGGCATGATGTCGAAGCCCGCGCCCGACTTCCCCGCCCGGCGGAAGCCCTCGTCGAGCCACTCCCTGAACATCTTCATCCGCCGCGCGGCGAAGTAGACCGGGATCCAGCCGTCGGCGATCTCGGCGGCCAGCGCGATGTTCCTCGGCCCGACCGCCGCGAGGTAGATCGGGATGTCGGGCCGGCCGTGGAGGATGGACTTGAGCGGCTTGCCGAGACCCGTCGCCCCGGGCCCCGCGTACGGGATCTGATAGTACTCGCCCCGGTACTCGAGGGGCTTCTCGCGGCGGAAGATCGCGCGCACGATCTCGACGTACTCCCGCGTGCGCACGAGCGGCTTGCCGAACGGCAGGCCGTGCCAGCCCTCGACCACCTGCGGCCCGGAGACGCCGAGCCCCAGCCGGAACCGCCCGCCCGACAGCGCGTCGAGCGTCATCGCCGTCATGGCCGTCGCCGCGGGCGTGCGGCCCGCCATCTGCATGATCCCGGTGCCGACGTGCAGGCGCGTGGTGAGCGCGGCGATCCACGCGACCGGCGTCACGGCGTCGGAACCGTAC